>JBDHUJ010000031.1:0-17167 GCA_039809105.1 Saccharimonadales bacterium (SeqCode) | reverse complement strand
ACTAGCCAGCACTTTTTATTCCCAGGAATATCTGGTAGTTTTGACATTGGAACATCTCCTCTGTACTTGTTAGGTTTGCACTTACAAGTTTACGGGATGTTCCGTTTTAGTTTAGTGAACCGGGTTATCTGACTCACTTGCACTTCACATGCCGTCATCTTGAACGAAGTGAAAGATCTGTTCTATGGGAAGATTCCTCCACGGAGCCTGCTCCGGCCTCCGAGCCGGGGGTCGGAATGACAGGAAACGCTAAAGTGCAGGTGGGTCAGAGGGTTATACTGGAAGGATGAAACCATTTGTTTTGACGGTGCGGGCGGTGGGGTGTGAGTTTGCGGGGCGCTACGAACGGGCGCTGTGGTTTCCTTTTGGCATGGGTGCGGTGGGCGTGACGCTAGTGCTGGTGTGGCTGGTACATTTCAGCGCCTGGTGGCTGGTGCTGGCCGTGCCGCTGTGGTTCGTGATGATTTTCGGTGTGTGTCTGCTGGTGGTGGCGCACATGGTCGTCCGCGCCTTCCGGCCGCCACTGGACCGCGAGCAGCGTGTGGCGGTCAAAGGCTTCGTCGACAAACTGCAGCGCGTTGCCGAAGTGGTCGGTACGCCCGCCTACTGGCTGCTCATAAAAGTGGTGCGCGACATACTGTGGCCGCGCAAAGACGGGTTTATAGCCCAGACCGCCACCGACAGCCTAACCTTGCACAAAGACTTCCTGCGCGTCCAGCGCTTCTTCCGCTGATGCGCTCGATATATTCTACCGGAGGTCTCAACGTTGAAATTTACGATGCGGTTTACTATAATAAACGTAAGACCTTCGGCCCGTAGTTTCTAGGCTACAATGCGGAAGGCCTTTTTTATTTGCGCTGACCTTTTGGGAATACCGACATAAAGTCTTTTCTACCAGAACGTTTATCTTCTTTGACTTGTACGTAAAACTCGTCGCCGTCTTTCGTCTCGCCCTCAAAACGATGTAGTAGTATGTTTAGGTTGTCTTTGCTGAAGATGGTCGTGGGCGACAAAGTGTTATGACGGAGTAAGTCGAGAGCGCACAAATATAGCCTAAGGCGGTGCATTTTATCGGCTCGATGCTTCTGAGCTAAATGCTCCCAAAATAGCGAAATAAACACTTTGTCTTTTTTGAAGTAAGCCGACCGCACATAGGGCTGGCGTTTCGTTAGCTTTTTGACGGTGTTGAATTCTTTGCGTGCCTTTGGGGCAACTTCGTCATATGAACCACCGGATAGTTTACCGTATTTTGACCGAAACATCAGGCAATTACCGCATGAGAGGTTTTGGTGATGATGAGGTGGTCGAGGAGGGTGAGGCCGAGGAGTTCGGCGGCGTCGCGAAGGCGCTGCGTGACGGCCAGGTCGGCGGCAGACGGGTTGAGCGAGCCGCTGGGGTGGTTGTGGGCGACGATAACGCTGGCGGCGCGGTCGGTGATGGCGTCGGCAAAGACTTCGCGCGGGTGCACGAGCGAGCCAGTCAAAGTGCCGATGGTTATGATGCGTTTGGCGATGAGCCGGTTGGCGCCGTCCAGGCTCAAACAGACGAAATATTCCTGCTTTTTGTCGCGGATGTCTTGCAGCAGCTCCACGGCTTTTTCGGTGGAGTCGATGATGGGCCGCTCGCTGACTTCGAACTGCCTGCGCCACAGCTCAAATGCCGCCATAAACTGCGCAGCTTTGGCCGGTCCCAGGCTTTTCACACCCAGCAGGTCTTCGTAGGTGAGTTCGCTGCCCTTCTCTGCTAGAAGCTTTTTCACATCACGCGAGATTTTCGTTACGTCCGCCTGCGCGTTGCCGCTGCCGATTTGCGCCATTATGAGTTCTAAGTCGGAAAGCGCCGCCGGCCCTTTTGCTGCCAGCTTCTCGCGTGGTTTGTCGCTATCCCGTCTATCCCTTAGCTTCATCTTGCCGCCAGCATACCACCTCTGTCTGCCAAACAAAATTGCTTGCGGTTGCATGGCGTGCCGAAGCGGGTTATGTGCGTATTGGGGCATTATGTTGTAAAATGTGTGGGATGAGTGTTCAGAACGAGATACTAACGGCGTGTTCAGATTGTCCGGCAGCCGAGTGGTGCACCGAGGTGCTCCGCAAGACCGCTCGTCTGAGCGGACCCTCGGCCGAAGTGACCCCAGTGCAGATAGATGCTGCCGTGACCGCGGTGGATTTTCTGGCCGCGATGTTCATGCGCGCTGGGGTTCCTCCAGAGGTCCTTGCCCCCATGTATGCCGAGACCCGTAGGGCGAGCATTGAAGTTCGCGATGTTCTGAGTTCGGCCACTCCTGTTATTGCTCGCCGCCGCGAAGCGGCACTTGTCCTGCAGGGCATACTGTTGACAAACCCCGGCACCGGCCCGCAATCTGGAGCGGACGAAACGGGCGGATTCACGCAGTGCTGCGCCGAGGTACCACCAGAAGTGCGCGATGAGCTACCAGTGGAGGCACTCCGGAGCTATACAGAACCTCACGGCTTAGAGTAATTTTACGACGGAAGCAAGCCGCGGACGTAGGCGGCTTGGCCGGCGTGCTGCAGGTCGTCGCTCAGGATGCTGACCAATCGGACGCCGAGCGTGACGGGCGGGTTCCAGCGCTTGTCGACCACCCGTTCATAGTCTTTGCCGGTCAATGCATGGAGGAAGTCCAGCGTTTTGCTGTGTACGGCATCGTAGTAGCCCAGCAGCAGGAGGGCTTCGGCACGTACAGCGGCGACTTCGTCGCGGGTGTGGCCATAGCCGGTCGCCCCTATGGCAAACGGAAACCCAAACGCCTCTGTCCAGGCGTCGGCGATGTATATCTGTTCGTGGCCGGCCAATCCGGCGATATGGTCGTCTTGGACTCTTGCGAGGTGCCAGATCAGCCAGGCGATGGAATTGGCGTTTTTGCCGGGCCGGAACGCCAGTTGCTTCGTGTCCAGCCCCTCGACCGCTTCGTGCACAGCCGCTTGTACCCGTCCAAATGCGTCCGTCATCATAGTGTTCGTCAGCATGGCCTCCTCCTTCGCTGTGCTTATTCTATACTCCGCATAGCATGGAGGTGCTGTAGTTTTGCATACTTATTTAGGGAAGGGCTCGCCCTTCCCAATTCTTTTCGAAGTGAATTCGAAAAGAATCTCCCATCCCCTAAAGCTCGGCTGCCGGCTCGTTCGCTGCGCTCATATCCGAGGGGAGGTGGGTGTCGCTTGTGTCGGACTGGGGTTGCCGAGCCCCTGACCATAAGCACTATCAAAGATAAATACTTGACAAATAAGCAAAAGCGCTGTATAATGTAGGATAATAACGTAAGGTGAGGTTTTACCCCAATGAAATCGTTTATTTCTAAGACCATTGCGACGACTGTCATAGGTGTTGCGATGGCCATAAGCGCTACCGCAGTCGTTTCGGCCGATACGGTCGCTACCAACGCAGCTTGCGTGGATGGTACTAAGCGCAGTAACCTGTCGGTCACGTGGAATTCAAACAGCAGCGTAACCGTCAAAACAATCGGTGACAAGCTGCTTTGTGCAGACACGA
Source organism: Saccharimonadales bacterium (SeqCode) (assembly GCA_039809105.1). Lineage (GTDB taxonomy): Bacteria > Patescibacteriota > Saccharimonadia > Saccharimonadales > UBA4665 > JBDHUJ01. Next base: position 13,660 of record JBDHUJ010000031.1, on the reverse strand, counting down.
AACTGTACTTCAGTTCGTACACTATGCCGGACAACTACGACGGCACCGGTTTTGGCGGCCCGACTTCGTACCCGCAGCAGCTGTTCAAGACCGAAACGACGGTGCTCAAGGCCGGTACTACCGGTAAGACCACGCTGAATGTCGCCATCCCCGAAGCCTGCAAGAACATGCAGATAGACCTGTACTACGGCCCGGAAATCACGACGGTGACGGCCGCTGGCCATGGTGTGCAGTACATTTCTGGTAAAGTGCTGAGCAAGACTGCCGATAGCTGCGAAGTGCCGGTTACTCCAGTAGTGCCGACTCCCGAAGCTCAGACGCCTGCGACGCCGGCACCTGAGGTGACGGTTGTGGCTCCTGCGCAGACGCTGTCGAATACTGGTACGAACACTGGTGTTATTGCTGCGCTGGCGGCTGGTGCTGTTGTGGCTGGTACGGCTGCTGCAGAGTTTGCCTTCGCCCGCGTTCGCCGCTAAACTAAACCGTTCCTTCTGATTTTCACAAAACCCCGAACAGTGTTCGGGGTTTTGTATTACTTTAGCTATCGTTTCGCAGCGGCGTAGCCGCCCCGCCTTCTTTTGTCCCGACAAAAGAAGCAAAAGCTCCCGGCCAGGAACAAAAACACTACTAGCCAAAGCCCAATAGGTCCATACTACCGGACCGAACTCCCTCCGGTCGGCCTAAAGGCTAAGCGGCCCGCTAATCTGGACCTACTGGGCTTTGGCTAATCGGTTTTTGCAATGGCCGGAAAGCTGAGTGGCTCCTTGCGGAGTCACGAGTAATAAACATCCGCCTCCGGCGGATGCCTCCCATAGTACCTATTACTTTTTTACCGTTTACTACTTCGTTGCTTACGCTAGGGCGCCGCAGGTCGGGCAGAGGTCTTCGTGTTCCATGCCGTGGCCCCACTGGAATGCCGCGTCGGGAATCGGTTCGATGTCGGTAAAGGCGACAAAGTCGGCGGCTTCGCGCAGGAACCAGCCCAGGCGGCCGTCGAACTTGGCCTTGCCCCACTGCACTGATGCCCAGCCATGACCGGCCGGTGTGACGTAGACGGGCTGTTTCGGCCGGTAGGCCAGTTTGGGTTCGCCGTCGAGCTCCTTGACGAAGTTATGGGCTATGAATTCGCCGTCGTATACGGCGGTCTGTGCCATCCCGCTGAACGGAGTTTCGGCGTTGTCGCCGATGACGAAGACGTCTTTGCCGGCGCGGAGGAATTCATCGACAACTACTTTGTGGCGGCCGCTGAGTTCAAAGCCGCTGTCAGGGCCAAAAAATGGGCTATTCGCCATGCCGGCGGTCCAAATGACGGTGTGGCTGCGGATAGGCTTACCGGAAACGGTCAGTTCCTCGGCGGTCTGACCCTGGACTGCTTTGCCGAGGTAGAGTTTGACGCCGAGACGGCGCAGGCGGCGCTCGATGGCGCGTCCGATGTGCTTCGGGAGCCGCGGCATGAGGTGGGGGGCGTTTTCGACCAGGTCGACATGGATTGCCCGGCGCTCTATGCCGTGCTTTTTCATAACGCCGCGCAGGTAGGCAGGCAGCGCGCCGGCGAGTTCTATGCCGGTCGGGCCGCCCCCGACCACGACGTAGTTGAGGTCGGGCTTGTTTTCGTCGAGGAGCTGCTGGTGCAGATGCTTCTTGAGCCGTTCAGCTTCTTCTACGGACTTGATGCCGAAGCTGAATTCCGGCAGACCCGGGATGCCGAAGTAGTTCGTGACGACGCCGAGCGCCAGAACCAGCTTGTCGTAGGCGAGCTCGCGCTTTTTGCCGCCGACGGTTATGGTGACGGTCTTGGCGACTTTGTCGGCGGCCTGCAGCTTGCCTTCCAGCAGGTCGATGTTCTTTTTGCCGTGGAAGAGCCGGCTGAGCGGGATTTTCGACTGGTCGCTGTCACCGCCGGTGGCGGTGTGGTACATGGTCGGGAAGTACCAAAAGTCGGGGCGGTCACTGATGACGGTTATTTGGAAACGTTCGTCTTTGCTTAACTCTAACGCGGTTTTTACGCCGCCGAAACCACCGCCGACGATAACGATGTTCTGTTTTGTGTCTGACATATTGGCCGTATTGTACCAGTAAGCATAACCTGCTTGCAACGAAATACATAAAACGATATGAACAATAAGCAAAGAACAATGAACAATGAACGTGGCTCATAAGCCTGAGTGCGTTGAACGCAGGTCAGTGCGTCCGCGAACGAAGGCTGTTCATTGTTCATTGCTCTTTGTTCATCACTTCGTCGGCCAAGTTCTTGCGAGTTCGAAGCATTTCGCTTAAGCTTAAACGTAATGGAAGATTTCAAACAAACACTCAAAAAGAATGGTTTTAAGGGCGAGCTGGATGACAGTGCCAGCGCAAAAGAGCTGTACAGCCACGATGCCAGTATGTTCGAACTCCGCCCCGAACTGGTGCTCATGCCCAAAGACACTGCCGACGTGCAGACGGCGGTAAGGCTCGTAGCTGCCGAGAAAAAGAAGCACCCCAAACTTTCTATAACCGGCCGCAGCGCCGGCACCGACATGGCCGGCGGTGCCATAAACGAGTCCATCATCCTTTCGTTCACCCAGCACATGAACAAAATCGTGCGGGTCACGAGCGAAGAAGGGACCGCTCAGCCGGGCGTGTACTACCGTGACTTCGAGAAAGAAACGCTGAAACACAACGCGCTCATGCCCTCCTATCCTGCCAGCCGCGACCTCTGCGCGCTGGGCGGCATAGTCAACAACAACTCTGGCGGCGAAAAAAGCCTGGAGTATGGCAAGACGGCCGACTGGATTAAGCAGCTGCGTGTGGTGTTTGCCGACGGCTACGAGTACGTGGTCAAGCCGCTGAACAAAGAACAGCTGCACGACAAAATGATGCAAAAGGACTTCGAGGGCGGCGTTTACCGCGGCATATACGAACTGTGCGAAAAGCACTACGATGTCATCAAAGCTGCCAAACCGCACGTCAGCAAAAACAGTATGGGCTACGGCATATGGGATGTTTGGGACCGCGAAACCGGCGTGTTTGACCTGACCCGGCTCATCGTCGGCGGCGAAGGCACGCTCGGTATGCTTACTGAAGTGACCTTTAAGCTCACGCCAAAACGCAAACATAGCGGCCTGCTGGTGTTCTTCCTGAAGGACATAAAGAAGCTTGGCGATGTTATAAACACCGTGCTCGACGCCAAACCAGCTACGTTTGAAGGTTTTGACGACCAGACTATGATACTGTTCTTCAAACTCATGCCGTCACTACTCAAAGACATGGGCTTTTGGCCGTTTGCGACGCTAATGTTCAGTCTTATACCGCAAGGCCTGATGGTGACGCGCGGCTACCCGAAACTGATTCTGATGGTCGAATTCAATGGCGACACCGAAGAAGAGGTCGCCAGCAAAATCCACAAGCTACACACCGACCTCGGGCTCAAAAACAAGCAGTTCCATTACGACATAACCGCCTACGAAGAAGACGGCAACGAAGCAAAAAGTCAGAAATTCTGGCTGATGCGCCGCAAGAGCTTCCAGCTGCTACGTTCGAAAGTCAAAGACAAGCACACCGCGCCGTTCATCGACGATTTTATAGTCCCGCCGCATGTCTTGCCCGAATTCCTGCCGAAGCTACAGAAGATTATCCGCAAATACCGCTTGTTCGCGACCATTGCCGGGCACATGGGCGACGGCAACTTCCACGTCATTCCGCTCATGAAGATAGAAGAAAAGAAAGAGCGCAAGAAGTTGCTGCCAGCTATGAAGGAAGTCAACGCGCTGGTGTTGCAATACGGCGGCTCGCTGAGTGGCGAGCACAACGATGGCTTAGTGCGCGGACCTTGGCTGAAAGACCAGTTCGGCGGCGAAATACTACAAGTCTTCCGTGACGCCAAAGACATCATGGACCCTGACCACATCTTCAACCCACACAAAAAAGCCAACGCCGATTGGGACTACTCCTACAACCACATCCGCCAACACTTTTAGGGTCACGTAGAACAGCACATTTCGGCCGAAAAGCCTGCGCTCCGCACTCGCCGTACCTTTAGTACGACTCCTTTGCGGTGCTCATTTTTCAACCAAACTGTACTATTCTACGTGACCCTAGTCCTACGTCCAAACCGCTGCTGCCTGTAGGATACTGTAAAAATATCCTCGGAGTGAATCCGAGAATATTTTCGATTTGATTACGTACAGTTAGTCGGACGCTTAATAACCAAAGAGGGTAATTGATTTACTGCAACTCTCTTCGACGTAAGAGACAGCATCGCTGCCGTACATGATATCCAGTTCGCAGTAGAGGTTTCCGTGTGAACGGTCGTACGTCACGTCGTAACTGCCGACAGATGGTCGACTGTCAAAAAGGGTTTCAATTGGCATCATACTGGATTGCTGCCACCCTGTGTCATTCATATATTTATCAAACGCCGAAGAGTCTGATTTCCATTTAGCTCTGAAGGCTTCCGTTGGAGTGATGTGCTTGCTGCGCTGCTGGTATTCACAATAAAGACTGATGCCGAAATTGTCGTATGAGGCATAGCCGTTGAACCCACTGTCACTTGGACATGACAGCACATGACCGATGGTGAATTCGTAACCAAGAGATTTTAGTTTTTCATTGGGTTCGTTAAAATCACTCGTGGATTGTCGGGAGATAGCTGGTCGTTCAAATAAGCCGATGGTCTGGGGTATGAGATGGCCGCGAACCCAGCCTCGAGCAAGAAACAATGTAATCAATATGATTCCGACTACGGACACTACTGCGATGATTTTGCTCCGCCGGTTCATTTTCTTCGGTTCTACAGCATGGGATTTCTTTGTCGCCATGCTTGCATCATAGCATGGCGATGCGCTTACCATAAGTGGTATACTGGAAGTAAATGCGTAGCAAACAAAAACTTCTGGGTATAGTGCTCCTGGTGGTGTTGGTTGTGGCCGCGTCGGCGTGGGGGCTGAGCCACTACAACTTCGCAGTGTTGAACCCCGCTGGGGTGATGGCGCAGAAGGAACGGCAGTTGATGATAATCGCCAGTCTGCTCAGCCTGCTGGTCGTTGTGCCGGTGTTTATACTGCTCGGCACGTTCGCTTGGAAGTACAGCGAGCGCAACCAAAAGCCTGGCAAATATCAACCGGAGCTGGACGGCAACCGCAAGCTCGAGGCCATATGGTGGGGTGTGCCGGCGCTATTACTCATCGTGTTCAGCGCCATCATTTGGCGCAGCAGCCACGCGCTTGACCCGTTCAAGCCGCTGGACTCGACTAAGACGCCAGTGCGGGTGCAAGTGGTTTCGCTGGAATGGAAGTGGCTGTTCATTTACCCTGACGAAGGTGTGGCTAGTGTAAACGCATTGCCGTTGCCCGTTGACCGCCCGGTGAATTTCGAAATCACGTCCGACGCGCCGATGAACAGTTTTTGGATTCCGCAGCTGAGCGGGCAGATATATGCCATGAGCGGCATGTCGACCAAGCTACACATAGAAGCGAACAAAATCGGGAGCTATGATGGGCGTTCGGCGAATATCAGCGGCGAAGGTTTCGCGGGCATGACCTTTAAAGCGAACGTTATGAGTCAGCACGATTATGATGCGTGGGTTGCACAAGCTAGCTCAAGTCAGGGCGTACTCAACCAAGCTACGTACGACCAGCTCGTGTTGCCTAGCCAGAACGTCAAACCTGTATCCTATGTGCTCGCTAAGCACGACCTGTATGATACGATTGTTATGAAGTATATGAGCCACGGAGATACGGAAACCGACACTGGCATGGCGCATGATATGGCCGGGATGGAAATGTAATGAAAGTGAAAAGCTACGCTCACTCTTGTAGTCATTCTGAGCGAAAGCGAAGAATCTCTTTACCTATGCTTAAGTTGGGCACAGATCCTTCTCTATCGCTCAGGATGACGACCGGGAGGAGAGCTTGATGTTTGTCGCGAGTTTGCTAGGGCGGTTGAACTGGGACGCGTTTCCGTCCAACCCGATTACCATCGGCGGCGCAGCCGGCATGGTGCTGGCGCTGGTTGCCATACTCGGCTTCATAACCTACAAGAAAAAGTGGGGCTACCTGTGGCGCGAATGGTTCACTTCTCTAGACCCCAAAAAAATCGGTGTCATGTACATAGTCGTGGCGCTGGTGATGTTGCTGCGCGGTGCGTCGGATGCGGCGATGATACGCGCCCAGCAAGCTCTGGGTGCTGGCGGTGGCGGGCCCATAGACGCCAACCTGTTCCAACAGGTGTTCAGTGCCCACGGTACCATCATGATTTTCTTTGCCGCTATGGGCCTGATGTTCGGCATCATAAACCTGGTGCTACCGCTGCAAATCGGCAGCCGCGATGTGGCGTTTCCGTTTATGAACTCTGTCAGTTTTTGGCTGTTTGCCGCCGGCATGGTGCTGGTGAACGCGTCACTGGTGCTGGGTGATTTTTCGGCCGCCGGATGGCTTGCCTACCCACCTTTGAGCGAACTGCAATACAGTCCCGGTACCGGCGTGGATTACTGGATATGGGCGCTGCAGATTTCGGGTATCGGCAGCCTGCTGTCGGGCATAAACTTTTTGGTGACGATACTCAAAATGCGCGCTCCTGGCATGACATTGATGAAAATGCCCATTTTCGTTTGGAGCGTCATGGGGAGCATGGCACTTGTTGCATTCGCCTTCCCTATCCTGACTGTCACGCTTGGTTTGCTGAGCCTGGACCGCACGCTCGGCATGCATTTCTTTACGTCAGATGGCGGCGGTAACCCCATGATGTACATCAACCTCATATGGGCGTGGGGGCACCCCGAAGTGTACATTCTGGTACTGCCGGCATTCGGTATATTTTCGGAAGTAGTTGCGACATTTTCGCGAAAACGGCTTTTCGGCTACACCAGCATGGTGTGGGCGATATGGGCGATTGTCATCCTCAGCTACACGGTGTGGCTGCACCACTTCTTTACCATGGGCGCGGGCGCGGATGTGAACACGTTCTTCGGTATAATGACGGCCATAATCGCCGTGCCAACTGGTGTCAAAGTCTTCAATTGGCTGTTCACGATGTGGCGCGGACGCATACGCTTCGCGACACCCATGCTGTGGTTCATGGGTTTTGTGACGACCTTTACCATCGGTGGCGTGACGGGCGTGCTGATGAGCATGCCGGCGGCGGACTTCCAGTTCCACAACAGTCTCTTTTTGGTCGCGCACTTCCACAATATGATTATCGGCGGCGTGGTCTTCGGCTTCTTCGCCGGGCTGACTTACTGGTTCCCGAAAATCTTCGGTTTCAAACTGAACGAACGACTTGGCCGCTACGCGTTCTGGTGCTGGCTCATCGGTTTCCTGCTGGCTTTCTTGCCACTCTATGCGCTGGGCCTGATGGGCGCGACACGCCGCATGAACACCTACGACCCGAGTATGGGTTGGCAGTGGCTGTTTGCAGTCGCTGGCGTAGGTGTCCTGGTCATATTGACTGGTGTGCTGTTCCAGGTCTGGCAGCTGGCTTATAGTATTTGGCGGCGCGAAAAGCTCACCGATACTACGGGCGACCCGTGGAACGGCCGCACACTGGAGTGGTCGACGACTTCCCCGCCACCCGAATATAACTTCGCTGTCATCCCAACGGTAACCACCCGTGACCCGTTCTGGGAAGCCAAGAAAGACACGGGCAAAAAGGCCAAACCTGTCTATACCGACATCGTTCTGCCAAAGAATACCGGTGCCGGAATCATCATCGCCGGGTTCGCGTTCCTGTTCGGGTTCGCAGTGGTATGGCATATAGACTGGCTCGGGATGGTCGGACTGTTCGGCATCATCGTGACGCTCGTGACGCACTTGACCCGTACAGATACCGACCGCGTTATACCGGCTGCGGAAGTGCGGAAAATGGAGCAGGCAGCATGAGCAATTCATTCACCATGTACCTTTCACCGTTTACCGTGAGTTATCCTTTTACCATTCACCGTGCGGGCGTTCTTCACGGTAAACGGAAAACGGTGAACGTATGGAAAATGGTAAACGGTGAAAGGTTAAGGATTTTTGGAGTTATGCCATGAGCCAGGGAGCAGCATTGGCCGAGCACCAAGCGGAAGCACGCGAGGTGAAATCGGTGGGGTTCTGGGTGTACCTGATGACCGACTGTGTATTGTTCGCTGCCCTGTTTGCGACGTACGCCGTGCTACACAATGCGACGAACGGGGACGCGAGCGGCAAAGAACTGTTCGAGCTACCGTACGTACTATTCGAAACTATGGTATTGCTGACGAGCAGTTTCAGCGCCGGATTGGGCATATTAGCTGCACGGCGGCGTGATAAAACCGGTGTGCTGTTCTGGTTTGCGGTAACATTCTTGCTCGGCTTACTCTTCCTCGGCCTGGAAGTTTCCGAATTCCACAAGCTCATCGCCGAGGGAAACAGTTTCCGGAACAGCGGCTTCCTGAGTGCCTACTTTACATTGGTTGGTACACACGGGTTGCACATAACCTTCGGCTTGGTCTGGATGGGCGTGATGCTCTGGCAAATCTGGAAGCATGGCGTCACACCGAAGCTCTCGAGCGGGCTTGGTCTACTCAGCTTATTCTGGCACTTCCTCGACATTGTCTGGATTTTTATCTTCACCATCGTTTATTTGTTTGGGAGTTTGGGCACATGATTCGCATGAAATTTTCACAGACCTCCCTCGTTGTCATTCCGGACTCGATCCGGAATCCATACTTGCATTCAAACGCCCGAGGTGTCGCATGGATCCTGAAACAAGTTCAGGATGACGAGAAAGGGGGTGAGGCATGAAAGAGCACGAAACGCACACTAACCCAACTAACTACATCGTTGGCTTTGTGCTGTCGGTGGTCCTGACCCTGCTGGCATATTTCGCAGTCGTGAATGAGTGGTTTTCGAAGCGAGGAATCGTATTCTTTATCGTTACATTAGCGCTCGTACAGTTTGGGGTGCAGATGCTGTTTTTCCTGCACTTAAGCCAGGAAGAAAAACCGCGGTGGCGTTTAGGGACGCTTATTTTTACGGTGATTATCGTCGGGATTTTGGTCTTCGGCAGTTTGTGGATTATGGATAACTTGAACTACAACATGCAGCACATGACTCCTTCGCAGCAGAATAAGTACCTGAATGAAAACGAAGGCATCTAACGCTGGCGCTCAATTTGCAATTAGCAATGAACGATTAGCGATGCATTATCCAGTATCCATTAGCCATGCAGTGCAGCTCAATCGCCCTTCGCTAATCGCTCATGCATCGCCCTTCGCCCTTTGTCATTCGCTAATTGGTTCTGTGGTTTAACAATGACAGAGCGCGAAACCAAGACCAGTACTTTTCGGTTGTACTACCAGCTGACGAAGCCTGGGGTGCTGTCCGGGAATGTTATAACGGGCGTTTCGGGGTTCCTGTTCGGCGTGACATACTTCCGGAAATTCGACTCCATACTGTTCCTGGCGACTATCGGCGGGATGACGCTGGTGATTGCAGCGGCGTGTGCGTTGAATAATGTGTTTGACCGCGACATAGACAAAGTGATGGCCCGGACGAAAACGCGAGGTGTGGCAAGCGGTGCGGTGTCGGTGCGCGGCGCGACGATATTCGCGTGTACGCTACTTGTGCTCGGCGTTGCGGTTTTGGCGGTATGGTCGAATTGGCTTGTAACGACCATCGGCATTGTCGGCTTCGTAACCTACGTTTGGTTGTATGGCGCGCTCAGCAAGCGCCGTTCGATTCACGGCACTTTGGTCGGTAGCATATCGGGCGCAATGCCGATACTGGCCGGATACTGCGCCGTTTCCGGCCGTATCGACGCCGCGGCAGTGCTCGTGTTCCTGATGTTGTTTTTCTGGCAGTTCCCCGAATTCTACTCGATTGCAATTTATCGGCGGAAAGAATACGCCAAAGCTGGTGTGCCTGTGATGACGGTCGTAAAGGGCGTTGCCAATACCAAGGTACAGATATTCATATACACCATTCTGTACGTTATCTCGACCGTGCTACTGACGCCATTTGGGTACACCGGTTGGGTTTATTTTGTAGCAATGCTACTACTCGGACTTTGGTGGCTCAAGATTGGTCTTGGTGCATTCAAAGTACCGGAAGGTCCGGAAAGCGATGCCTGGGCCCGCAAAATGTTCCACTTCTCGCTCATAGTCCTCCTTGCCCTCTCCACCGCCCTTCCTCTCGGCCCGCTGCTCCCATAAATAGAACGACGAAAGTAGAACGAAGATGCGGAGCATTTGCTGCAGCTAGACTCTCCATTCTCCTTTCACCGTTCGTCGTTCTTTAATTGACGTCGATACTGGAGACAGTACCGGTGGGAAGTGTGAGGGAGATGGTCTGGCCGGAATAGCTGGCGGCATTCGTGATTTTGGCGGGTGCGTTGAGCGCCGAAGCTTTGCTAGTTTGCCAGACGGTGTACGAACCGGACGCAGGCTGGCCGCCGAGTCCGAGTGTAATGGTGCGGTCGGTCGTGGCATCCTTGTTTATAGCGATGATTTTGCCGTTATCGGTCGCATAGACTTCGACATTTGAAACGGTAGAACTGGCGGTGACGAGATTGTTGCCGAACCGGCGGAATTGCCCATTCATCCCGGTCCACATGCCAAGTCCATAGTACGCGGGGAACTTGGTGTACAGACTGCCGACTTGTCCATTCTGGCCGGAGCCGTCGTTCATGAGCCCGAGCGGTCCGTTGCTGTCGGAGTAGTGGAAGGCACGGGCGCCGCCGCTTAACGAATTGCCGACAACGCTGGCCGTAAATACGGTGTTCTGCCAGTCGTAGAATTCGGTGTCGCCGCTGTAATACGGCGCCCAGTTGAACTCCTCCAGCGAGGAGCGGATTTGCCCGGCCCGGCTGCCAAAGTTCGCGCTGGTGGCGTAGGTGTTGCGATACTGGTCGGCGTAAGTTTTATAATCGCCCGTCGCACCCAGCCCAGCGCTGCGGCCTTGGTAGGCGTGATAGCTCAGGTAGTCCAAATACTGCGCTGCGTTGGCGACCGACTGGCTGATGGGTCCGTCGGCGTATTTCATGTCGGGCGCGGCCGGGGCGGAGAGTTTGATGGTTGGGTCGGCAGCCTTCATAGCTGCAGCCCAGCCGTTCAAGTGGGATTGGTAGCCGATGGGGTCGTTGCCGCCGTTGGTGTATTCGTTGCCGATAACCCATTGCTGGACCGGCCCGCCGTGCTGGCCGCCGTTGTCGTTGAAGTAGTGCACCAGACCCGCGGCATCGCTCGCCGTGAAATTATTGTCGGAAGTGTCGCCACCGACCACGATGACTGGTTCTCCACCGATAGCCTTTATGTTCTGGATGTACGTCTGTGCATCACCCGAACTTTGCGCGCCCCCGGCTGAGGACCCCGGATTGCCGCCGTTATAGCGCAGCGGAATGCGCCAGGCTAGTGGCCCGAGCGCCTGTAGGTTCGATTTCCAAGTGGCGGATTTGTTTATATTTGCCTGTCCGCCGCCGCTATATGTCGAGATGGTGCCACCGACTGAATAGATATCGAGCGCGTAGCTTTTGGTGCGAAAATCGACCGTCAGCGCGGTGCCGCCAGGCGGTGGTAAGTTGTTGGTTACACCGAACGCAATTGCTTTGCCACCGGAAGCACCGGCGTCGGTGACCTGACTGGCGCCACTCACGGCGCCGTCTTCTGCTTCATATGCTGCGGTCGGCGTGGCCGCCCGGCTATTCTGCAGCAATAGTGTGCCGACGGCGGCGACTACCAGTACGGCGAGGGCTATACCCCACCGCTGTCGCACGATTGTCTTGCTGCGTTCCGCCAGTATGCGTAATCTCTGCTGCACTAGTTCTCCCTGTATACTATTCTGCCGTCATGCAGTGGTTTTGAGTGACTTACCCTGGCGTAGAATGCCAGAGGAAGCTGGCGTGTCTACCTGTTTATTGTAGCGGTATGACGTGTAGGCGTAAAGGTGATATTCGCCACAAAGAACAAGTCTCAGGCGTCAAGTATCAAGTGTGTAAATTTGGAGCATTAGCGATATACTGGTAAGTATGATTTTAGTTACGCACATCGTCATCGCGCTTGCCAGCATCGGTTACACGACTTACCTGTACTTCCGGCCATCGCGTACGAAGTTGCGGGTCTCGTATGGTTTGGTCGCGGCCACGCTTGCCAGTGGAACTTACCTGGTCGTCAGTACTCACTCCCCGCTGCTCAGCTCTTGTGTAAGCGGTTTGCTATACCTCGCGGCGGTTGCGACCGGTATGGCGCTCTCCGCCCGCAAACTCGCCCGCGAAACTGTTTAGCTGGCGTCCGATTCTACTTGCGGGTCAGGTGTTTCTTGCGGACCTAGGTTGTGTACTCCGCCGTTCGTTGGGTCGAAACCGATTGTGTATGGCGGGCCTTGGAACACGGTATCTGACTCTTCTACCAGAGGGTCGAATTTGATAGTTCTTGGTATTTCTCCATATGCCATACTACACCTCCATTAAAAGAGTAAATATATAGCATGCATGATATTTTGCAAGTGAATTTCATCACAACCTCCGAAAGGCATCCGGACTAAGGGGTAAATTTAGCGAATAAGTGAACAGTGCGGCTGCGGCCACGGCGAGCAGTAACCCAACGACGACAGTTGATGTCTGGGTGCGAGGCGATTTAGCACGTTGCATACCTTTAGTATACTACTCTACTAGAACAATGCCAGTAGCGCAGAACCGGCAATGACCAATGCTAAACCGGCAAGCTTGTTGGGGGTGACGCATTCTTTCAGGAACACGAAACCCATAACACTTCCGACCAACACACCTGCACCGCCTCGAATCGCATTGACGTAGGCGAGCGGCCCACTGCTGAGTGCCAGAGTGTAGGCAATGTACGTAAGCGCAAACAATGTTCCGATGCCCACGAGTGACGGTAGGTGTCTTCGGGTGATGCTACCGCTTGGCACACGCCGGGCATGCGTCATGGCATACAGTACTATTACCGCCCCCACCGTGCTAACGAGGCTGAAGTACAGTGGCCCTGAGGCACGGATGGCTATGCTATCGAGCACTCCGGCCAGGGCGACTAGGCATATGCTACCGAGCGAAAATAAGTTCGGTTTGTCTCGGCTGAACATGTGGAGCGGGTTATGAAACGTACGCCCCCGCATATTTAGCGCGTAAATGCCCGCCACAATGGTCAGTATAGAAACCACCGCGCCATACGACGGAACTTGCCCTATGCACAAACCGAGCAGCAGGGCTATAACCGGCCCGAGGCTCTGCAGCGGTAAGATTTTTGAAAGTTCACCGTGCTTTACCGCGGTAAGGTACAGGTATTGGTTCAGCGGGTAGAACCCGACCCATAGCAGTGTCATGGGCAGCCAAAAGGCTACTCCAAGGTAGAGGGGGTTGTAGAGTTTACTCCATAGCACCGTTGCTATAACGAGCACTGGGAGCGATAGGAGCTGGACTACCCAGCCGATAGTAAAATGGTTCAGCTCTTGGCTGAGTTGTTTTTCGTTCGCGCGGCGAATGCTGGCAAACACGGCGCTCGCAAGCGCCAATAAATACCACATAGGTATATTTCCTTTTGTTAGTTTTTATAGGTATAAAGAAGAGATTGTGGGTCGTTCTGACCCTATTCCCAGGGCAATCGCATATGAAAAGGGCTTCCGCCAGGAAGCCCTTTTCTTTTTCCGCTATGCTAGGAGCTGTAACACAAACAAGGAACACATATGCCTCACCAACCGCTCGCCCAACACTT
>JBDHUJ010000030.1:0-17846 GCA_039809105.1 Saccharimonadales bacterium (SeqCode) | reverse complement strand
AGTCCGACCCTCACACGAAAAGACCGGAAGCCCCCGCGAGAACAGCGGTCAAGCAACCACCTGCTGGGCTGGTGGAAGCGGCAGCGGAAAACGGTGTTCTAGGGTGGGGGGCTTAAGTTAATGGCAGTGGGGCTGGACCCGGGGTCTACAGCCTAGATATGCCCGCTAAAGCTTTAGATTCCGGGTCAAGCCCGGAATGACAGGCTGCGCGGGTTTTGATGTCAGGCTAACTGGCCTTTACAGGGGCGGGTAAATTTGGTAGAATATTTTGGTATCTAAATCAGTTCTCATTTGACTGTATCCGCCGCGGCGGGTGACGAGAGAGATAAAGGAATAAGTATGAAAAAAGCAATAATCGCTACCGGTGGTCACCAGTATGTTGTCGCAGAAGGCGACACGGTTACCGTGGAACGCCTCAAAGACGCTGCTAAGACGGTCAAATTTGACGCGCTGCTGGTTATCGATGGCGATAAGACTACTGTTGGTGCGCCACTCGTTAGTGGTATAACTGTCTCGGCCACCGTCGTCGATGCAGAAGCTAAAGCAGAGAAGGTCACCGCTATTCGCTACAAAGCCAAAAAGCGCGTCCACAAACTGCATGGTCATCGCCAGCTGCAAACAGTATTGAAGATAGAGAAGATAGCCGTATAGTGCTAGCGCTTTAATGCTACATATAGCGACCTCATCATGGGGTCGTTTTTGGTTGCGAGCGTACGACGAGAGTGCAACATAGTTGCTCAATATGTGTAGTATGTCTTGGTCGTATTCTACGTATTTCATGTGCCAAAAATGGCGCCACACCACGCCCGGCAAACATGTGTTCAACTAGCGGGCAGGGAAGTGAAATTAGTTTTCTGTTACATGCAGCTCGAACTACATACTTGGCTAAAATGACTGGGCGGCTAAAGCATTTCCTACGTGCAAGTCCTATAGTTCATGCTCCAACTGCGATATTTCTGCAGGCAAAACACGCAAAATGCGTGCTCTCTGTGGAAAACTAGATAGTAAATCCTCAGCAAATATTGGGTAATTGTTAGAAAAACAACATTAAACTTTGCAAACTCAACTTGTTTGGTCTGCAAGCCTACAAAACTAACACCTTTGAGTATTAAAAAGTTGTTCGAATAACAACGTTAAGCATAAGCATTTGAAGTACTTCGGCTGGGTGACTATGCCTCTGTATTTTCCTGTTTACAGTGTTGAAAACACCTTAGCCATAAGAGAAAATGGAAAGGTGTTGAACAAAACCAAAAACGTTTAAACACAAACCAAAACCCTAAACAAAACAATCTAAAAAATGTCTCTCAAACAGCGCAGCAGCTTCGTACTGTTCATGCACAGGTTCGTACCTGTTCTGACGGTGTTGCTCGCTGTTTTTTCAATTCTGGCGATAAATCTGCGTTCTAACCCTGTTGCAGTAGCTGCAACTAACAGCACTATCAACTTCCAGGCTCGTCTGCAAAGTGCCAGTGGTGCAATCGTG
This sequence comes from Saccharimonadales bacterium (SeqCode), assembly GCA_039809105.1. Lineage (GTDB taxonomy): Bacteria > Patescibacteriota > Saccharimonadia > Saccharimonadales > UBA4665 > JBDHUJ01. The sequence continues at coordinate 16,363 of JBDHUJ010000030.1, read as the reverse complement.
CCAGATGGCAACTACAACATCCAGTTCAAACTCTATGGCGCTGCAAGCGGGGGCACGGCCTTGTGGACCGAGAACTACTACAACAACGCCAGCCAAGGTGCCCGCACGGTAAACGGATACTTCAACGTCAAACTCGGGAGTGTAACGGCATTTCCGAGTACTATCAACTGGGACCAGGAATTGTGGTTGACCATGAACGTCGGCGGCACGACGACTGGCACGCCAACCCTCGACGGCGAAATGGATCCGCGCCTGAAGCTCACGGCCGTGCCCTATGCACTCAGCGCCGGACAACTACAGACAACGAGCGGCAGCAATACGAGCAAATTAAGTATTCAAGCGCCGACTGTCGGAAACCAGGTGTTCCAAATCCAGGACCAGGGAGCCGCTGGAACATACAACATTTTGACCGCTCCGAGCGGCAGCGACGGCTATGTCAAACTCCAGGGCGGTACGCCCGGTACACAGCAGAGCGGTAGCCTCAATATAGACGGCACGGGCGTCTTTGGTACCGGGCTTTCAACTGCGCAGCTGACTGCCACTGGCCAGAGCATCCTGGGCGGCGGTTCGGACCAGACCCAACTCATCATCAAAGCCAATGCCAGTCAGGGCGCGGGCAATCCGCTGCTGGTGCTGCAGGCTTCGGGTGGTGCCGAGCTGGCGCGGATTAGCAGCGATAGTAACGGCAACTTCTACGCAGGATACATAGCCGGTGGAACTACCTCAAGCGGTGTAGCCAATACGGCTGTTGGTAGTAATGCGCTTTCGTCGCTTACTACCGGAAGCTACAACACTGCGACCGGCTCGGCGGCGCTTAATAATGTGACTTCGGGCGCTAACAACATCGGTATCGGTGCAAATGCTGGAAGCACTATCACTGACGGTATGGGTAACGTTGCAGTCGGTGCTGCCACTATGGGTACGAACCTACATGGTTGGAACAATGTAGCCCTCGGCTATGGTGCAGATGTCGGCTCCGACAGTCTGAATAAATCGACAGCTATCGGCACGTACTCGCTCGTTACTCAAGACAATAGCTTGGTACTCGGTTGTGTAGCCGGTAATGGTAGTTGTGGTGTTAGCACCAAGATAGCTATCGGCAACACGGCGCCGGCCGGGCTGTTCAGTGTCGGCTCCAGCAGCCAATTCCAGGTCGACATCAATGGCAACTTCAAGACTACCGGTGGCACCGAGCTGATAAAGACCACCGACACCAACGCCTTCCAGATTCAGAACTCCAGCGCCGACAATATCCTTAACGTAGACTCGAGCAACCGCAAGATAAGCATCGGTGATGCGACCAACGGCGGCGTAATAATCAACTATGGCGCAACGCTGAACGCCGCAAAAGCGCTGAGTAACTTCGCGAGCAACGGTGCCATAGGTACGGCTGCGGCCACGGTCGATACGCACACCAGCTTCACTATTAACCAGACGACCGCCAACCGCACGCTTACGATTCCTGACCCGACCGATACCACTGCGGGACGCATACTATATATAGCGAATATCGGCACTACGGGCGTGACAGTCGGCGGTACTGCGCTTGCGGCTGGCAATAACGCTATGTTCTTCTGGAATGGCAGTGCTTGGGCGAACGTCATGGCGAGTGGCGGCGGAGGGGGTGGTAGCTTTGTAACGCTGCAGGGTAGCACTCCGGGTACGGTCGATATGGGCAATCTGAACATCAGCGGCACGGCAGTGTTCGGCACTGCTGCAACGACTGGCGATTTGACCGCAACTGGTCAGACTATACTAGGAAGCGGCAGCGACCAGACGCAAGTCATCATCCAAGCGAATAGTAGCCAGAGTACGAGCCATCCGCTGCTTGAGTTCCAGCACTCCGACGGGAGCGAAATGGCACGTATAAACATTACCGACAACGGTGACTTCTTCTGGGGCGGGCTGTCCGGCTCGTCGCTAAGCGGTGGCTACGGTTCGAACACTGGTATAGGCAATGGTGCGCTGATGGGCATAACCAGCGGTGGTTATAACACGGCGATCGGCTCAAGTACGCTTGCCAATCTCACGACGGGTGTCGCGAACATTGCGATAGGTAGCGGCGCAGCTGCTTACTTGACGGCCGACAACAACATTGCAATCGGTGTGTCCTCGCTTGCTAACGCTGGCGATACCTACAGTACTGTTGCTATAGGCCGTAGTGCAGGTGGAGCAATCGGGTCAGGTACGACTTGGGGTAATACGTTCCTTGGCAACAACGCCGGATATAACGACGACGATGGGTTTGCCACTGTAGCAACGCTCCATAACGCCGCCGCTATCGGTAACTATGCACAAGTCCAGGCTAATGACACCATCGTGCTCGGCGGTATCGGTGCCGCCCAGGCCAAGGTTGTCATCGGCAGCACCATGGGTACCGGTAGCAACCTATTTGGTGTCAGCCCTGTAATTGACCATGCTGGCACCGTCAGTCAGAGTGGCAGCACGGTAACCGGTAGCGGCACTAGCTGGACAACTTCGGGCGTTAAGGTGGGTATGCGCTTTATTTTCGCCGATGGTACTGACGGTGGTCACATCACCGCTATCGGCAGCGATACCAGCCTTACGGTCGACACGAGCCAAACAGTCGGCTCGCAACCGTACCGTATCCATAACATCGGCTTCCAGGTTCGGAATGACGGTACGACGTACATCCAGGCTACCGCCACCAACGCCTTCCAGGTCGCAAATGCCGACGGTAGCGCGCTGTTGACGGCTGACACTAGCACTAGTACCATTACCATCGATGGCAACCTGGCTATAAACGGCCACATCATCACCGGCGGTAGCGCACCGAGCATCAGTGCTGGCGCGGCAGCTTGTAGCAGTCCGACGGTGGGCGTGAGCGGTACTGATACTGCCGGTCTGATAACTGTTACTACGGGTAGTAGTTGTACGAGCGGTAAAGTTGCTGGCGTGACGTTCGACGCGGCCTTCGGTTCGGCGCCGCGTGTGGTACTGACCCCGGCTAACTCCGCTACCTCGAGCCTACAGAGCTACGTCGATTCGTCTACGATTTCTACTACCGGTTTCGATGTCGGCGCTGGTGCCAGCACCACGGCCAGCACCACCTACAAGTGGTATTACCAGGTGCTGCAGTAGGCTGCAGCCAGGGAATGCACTAGTAGGTACTACAATACTAGTACTATAAGGCTATATATAATCTGTTTACGCTTTGGCAAGTTTCTGGTAGGCTAGAATGCAGACGAGGGGAATATGAAACACATTATAGCGGTGACGAATCAGAAGGGCGGGGTAGGCAAAACTACTACGGCGGTTAACCTGGCCGCCCAACTGGCTGGCCCACAGCGACGAGTTGTACTGGTAGACCTGGATCCGCAAGGCAACGCGACAAGTAGTCTAAGCATAGACAAGCAGACGCTTGGCAAAACATTGTACGACGTACTAGTTGGTCACGCCGGGTTGGCAGATATAGTCTTGCCGACGAATATTCCAAACCTTTTCGTGCTGCCGGCAAACAGCCAGCTGGCACAGGCCGAAGTCGATTTGGTGAGTGTCTTGCAACGTGAATCACAGCTCAAGAACGCGCTCAGTGATGTCGATGCCGAAGTTGTCATCATAGATTGTCCGCCGGCGCTTGGCTTGCTTACTATAAACGCGCTGACTGCGGCGACCGACGTACTCATCCCGGTTCAGGCCGAGTACTTTGCACTCGAAGGCCTTGGCCAGTTACTGCAAACTATCCAGGCCGTGAAGCAAGGCTTGAATCCGCGGCTGGAGATTTTGGGCGTGGTGCTTACTATGTACAACAAGCGCATCAGCTTGAGCGAACAGGTCCAGGCCGAGCTGCAGCAACATTTCGGCGACAAGCTATGCAGAACGGTCGTACCAAGAAATGTGCGCTTAGCCGAGGCACCCAGCTATGGCCGGACCATCTTTGAACACGATAAGTGGTCTAAGGGGGCGCGGGCGTATAAAAATCTGGCTAGCGAAATCGTCAAGCGTTTGGATTGACGTTGGTTACGCACAGAGTATACCCGAAGCCATAAGAGGTTTGCCTGGACTAGGTGCAGAAAAAGACATATGAAACGGTTCAAAAGTACGTTCGTAACTGCGTGGCGACGAAAAATGGGTCGCTACCTGCAGGCTCTAGCGGCTATGGTAATAACTGGCGTTGTCGGTACGGCATTGCTTTTTAGTTCTCATGCCGCTACGCCGACCGCTGCGTACGAAGCCGAAGCCGGCACCCGCAGTGGCAACGCCAGTCTGGTCTCCGACAGTGGCGCCTCGGGTAGTTCGGCCGTGAAGTTTAGCAGTACGGCTTCCGCTTGTCCGGTCTCGACGCCGAATAAACCCGGTGGTCCTGACCCGTGGGGCGGCTGTTTCCCGGGGCCACTGAGCACCGGTGTTCCGGCTGGTACGACGCTTACTAGTTACTCTGGCTGCAGTGGCGGCGAGACCTTTATAACCACAGCGAATACGGTCATTGACAGTAAGACGGTCAACTGCAGCATTATCATCGAGGCTGCCAACGTCATGATTAAAAATACCAAGGTTAACGGCGGTATTTCGTTAGATACCGACAACGCCAGTTCCAGCGGCTGGTCATTCACACTGCAGGATTCCGAGGTCGACATCGGCGTGGTACAGCTGGCATCGGTCGCGGCCGGTAATATGACGGTCATCCGTTCCAACGTCCATGGTGGCGAGACGGCCGTGCAGTGCGAAGAAAAAAGTACACACTGCGACATCCAAGATTCGTATCTGCATGGCCAGCAATTGCCGGTAAATGCCCAGTGGCACCTTGGTGGTATGCTGTCTGATGGTGGCTGTACGGGCGACTTCAATATGATTCCTAACTTCGCGACGGCGCACAATGTAACGGCTACGTACAATCTGTTCGGTGCGAATGCAAGCAGTGCGTATTGTACCTACGGTGGTGACAAGCCGCCTTCTCCATACCCGCACGGCAACCATATGGGATACCAGCACAATATCTTCCAAAAAGGTACGACGGGGCACTGTGCGGCCTTCGGACCGGTGGCAGACTTCAACTACAGCGGTACCGGCAACGTGTGGAACGATAACAAATACGACGATGGCTCGACAGTCGTCTGCACTGCCGCTGATGAGTGTATGTAACTGCCTGCTTCTCTGGGACGCAAAACGCTCATGCACTGATAGGCTATGAAATGAAACAGTTTAAGCATAGATTCACCGCACTACAGGAAAAGAGATTCGGGCGATATGCTATGTTTGTATCGGGGGTGGTGGTATTTGCCTGCTTAGGCACGTACTTGCTTATGAACTCTCATGCTGCGACTCCCACGGCGGCTTACGAAGCCGAAGCCGGCACCCGCAGTGGCAACGCGAGCCTCGCTTCTGACGGTGGTGCATCCGGTAGCTCGGTGGTCAAATTCAGCAGTACTGCCAGCGCCTGCCCGTTATCCACCCCAAATGTGCCTGACGGTTCAGACCCCTGGGGCGGCTGTTTCCCGGGGCCGGCCAGCACGGGCTACCCGCATGGCTTGGCCGGCGATACGCGCACGCCGGTAACACTGACGATATACACGGGGCCTTGTACGGTTACTGCAGCGAATACGGTCATAGATTCCAAAACCATCAACTGTGACCTAGAGGTCCAGGCTGCGAATGTCACCATAAAGAACAGCAAGGTTAATGGAAGCGTACTGGTCTACACCGAAGACAGTGCGGCCGCTAACTGGTCGGTAACCATCCAAGATTCGGAAGTGGACAAGGGGACGGTGCAATTGGCAGCCGTCGGAGCGGGCAATGTGACGGTGCTGCGCTCGAACATCCACGGCGGCGAAGCGGGGGTGCAGTGCGAAGAAAAAAGCGTGTTCTGTGTGGTGCAGGATTCGTACATCCATGGCCAGTACATTCCACCGGCTGGTGATTGGCACCTCGATGGCTTCCTGAGTGATGGCGGCGGCAACTTCCGCCTAACCCACAACTTTATCGTCTGCGATTCGCGAAGCAGCTCTATCGGAAGCGGTTGCACTGGTGACGTCAACCTTATCCCGAACTTCGGGACTGCCCATGACATTACCGTCGAATACAATCTGCTCGGTGCCAATACTGATGCTTCGTACTGTACCTACGGCGGCGAAAAAGCCAGTACGCCGTACCCGCATGGCAACCACATTGTGTACCAGCACAATATCTTCCAACGCGGCACCAATGGTCTCTGTGGAACATACGGTGTGGTGACGGCCTTCAACTACGCCGGTACCGGCAATGTCTGGACCGACAATAAGTTCGATGACGGCACGTCAATTCTGTGCGACGCGACGCATGACTGCAACTAAAAGTACCATCCCAGTGTCCTCGGCTAAGCTACCCCCGGGGTGCTTCAAAATGTGTTGCCCATGGTCGTGCCGTACCATGGACTGTCGCCGGCAAAAATGATAGGCTGTAAGGTAGAAAAGGGAGTGATATATGGCCGCGAAACAAACAGGCTTAGGCAGGGGATTCGGTTCGCTGATACCGCAGGATTTCGATACGGCGAAGCTGCTGGCCACTGACAGTGAACGCGTGGAACAGATTGCCGTCATAGAACTCATGCCCAATCCGGAACAGCCGCGGACGGTGTTTGACGAGGCGGCGTTGGCCGAGTTGGCGGTATCCATCAAGCAGTATGGTGTCATACAGCCGCTGGTCGTGGCACCGGCTCAGAAAGGGTACTACATAATCGCTGGCGAACGTCGCTGGCGGGCGGCGCAACAAGCGGGCCTTACGGCCGTGCCGGCGCTGGTACGGACGGCCAAACAGCAGGAGCGTCTGGAGCTTGCTATCCTGGAAAACGTGCAGCGGGTCGACCTCAGCCCCATAGAGACGGCTGTGTCGGTCGAGCGTCTGCACCAGCAGTTCAACCTTAGTTACAAGCAGATAGCTGCCCGTCTCGGTAAGGCCGAGACTACGGTGAACAATATTGTGCGCCTCTTGCAGCTGCCGCTGGAAGCGCGCGAGGCTTTGAATAAAAAAGAAATCAGCGAAGGACACGCGCGCCAGATTCTGGCACTCAAAGACATGCCGGAAGAACAGGCGGAGTTGCTGCGGCTTATTACCGAAAACGGTTGGTCGGTCAGGCAGGCCGAGCGCTTTGTGGTGACGGTAAAAGAAGGCTACAAAAAAACCGAATCGGCCGCTCGCGTCGCGACCGAAACCATCGAAACCAAGCGGCTGAGTCAGCGGTATGGTACGAAAGTACGCGTCGTGCGTACTGCCAAGGGTGGCCGGCTGGAAATAGCTTTCACGGATGACACTGACCTTTCACGGCTTCTTACTGAGCTCGAACGCTAGGGATATATAAGGGAAGGGCTCGCTGTAGTCTAAGGGAGGGACTCGCCCCTCCCAACCTGTCTCGAAGTGAATTCGAGACAAGGTCTCCCTCCCACGTCCCGCGGGCCCGGAACTTATCTGACTTGCAGCAGAGCTCCAAATCAGTAAGGTTCCCTTGCGCAGTACCACTGGTACTGCTCACCCTAAAGTTCGGGCTTACGCCCTCGTTCGCTGCGCTCATAGAATCCATCCCCTAAAGCTCGCCTGCCGGCTCGTTCGCTTTGCTCAATAGTCTCAAGGAAAGGTTGCCCTGCCAATGCTCGAAGTAAATTTGGTCAGATTTCCCAAAAGTTAGAAGCGTTCGGCTTCGGAGAGGGGGAGTATGCGCATGATAAGCTTGCCGACGATTTGGCTGCTTTCTATGGGCCCGAAGCTCCGTGAATCGCAGGAGTTTGCCCTGTGGTCACCCGAAACGAACAGCTGCGTCTTGCCGAGGGTGACGTCGGTGTCTTCGTCCGGGTTGGAGTCGGCGAACAAGGCGGTACCGGCCTTGCCATACGGCAGGGTCGTATCCGGGTCAAAGCCGGAAGGGTGCTCGTGGTTATATACTGTGTACCGCCCATCTTTGTAGACGACATGTTCGCCGGGCAGGCCGATAACCCGTTTTATAATCTGCCTGCCGCTTTGACCGCAAGCCGACAAATCTCCCTCGTTTACTATGACTATATCGCCCCGGTTCGGTATGTATTGTTCGCCGAACAGCTTCGCCCAGCTGCGCGACCCCTTCCAGACAATGAGCCGGTCTTTGTCTTGCAGCGTATTCTGCATGCTCATGCCTTCCACTTGGTACGACTGGAATACAAATACCGTCAAGAACACCGCGATAAGCGGCGCCAGCACTAGTACGCCGATGTTCGCCGCGATGCTTCGCCATCGCTTGGGTTGTGGCGCCGGAGTTTCGGCTCTCTCGTCCTCTGTCATGGGTATAATTTTAGCGCACTGACTTCCGGCTGGCCAGACCGACCCCATGAACTTTTCTGTAAGACAGGGGTCACCCCGCGGAGGCAGGAGCGAAGCTACTGGCGGAGCACCCCTGGTGTCAGAAAAGTTCATGGGGTCGGCCATCATGCCTACCTATTATTCGGGGTGACGGTGTAGACGGGATATATTTAGAACCGTTCTGCTTTCGAAAGGGGCAGTATGCGGACTACGAGTTTGCCAACGACCTGGTCGGTTTTTATGGGTCCGAAAATACGGCTATCGAGTGAGTTGTTGCGGTTGTCGCCACACACGAAGAGCTGATTGTCTTTGAGGGTAACATCTATATTGTCTGCCGTTGTGGTGATGCCCGCTTCTTTGGCATACGACAGTGTTTCGTCGGGCCGGAAACCTTCTGGGTGCTCGTCGTTATATATGGTTATGGTATTGTTTTTTACCACCACGTGGTCGCCGGGTAGGCCGATGACGCGCTTTACGAGCTGCTTGGTGTCGGCGCTGTCGCCGTACTGCGAGAGGTTCGACTGGCTGAAGATGATGATATCGCCACGCTTCGGCACGTACTGGTGGCCGGTTATTTTCGCCCAGGTTCGCGGCAGCTTCCAGACAATGAGCCGGTCGTTGTTGTGCAAGGTTTCTTGCATACTCGGGCCATCGACTTGGTACGACTGGAATACAAATACCGTCAAGAACACCGCGATAAGCGGCGCCAGCAGCAGCACCCCGATAGTAGACAACGTACTACCGATACGGCTTTGCTTGGATGGTTCTGGCGCAGACGCCTGCGAAGACACTGGTGCAGGCTGGCCTGCATTCGGGTTACTGTTCGGATTCACTCGCCATAGTATACGCTATTTTCCGGAAAATTGCATGGGCGTACATCTGAACCATCAGCACTTTTTCCGACGCCAGGGGTGCTCCGCCAGTAGCTTCGCTCCTGCCTCCGCGGGGTGACCCCTGTCTTACGGAAAAAGTGCTGATGGTTCATGGCGTACATAGTCATATCTCGGGTTCCGCTCCGTCTAAAGTCCGCAGATGTTGTGAAGTTATGCCGTTGGTTTACCTTGAGCAGTATGCACGGTATAATGACAAGGACGCTTATGGATATAAACAGCCCACAAAAACGGCAAGGGGTACGGCCACGCAGATTGTATGGTCCGGTGGCGGACGGGACGCCCGTGTTCCAGAAGCCGCGGCAGTCCGCCGGCAGGCCGAAGCCGGCGGCGCAAACCACCCAGAAATATCCGGTTCCTCGCTATAGCGCCCCAGAACGGCCGAAGCGCGTCGTAAAGCGCAAAGGTATGTTGCGCAAGACGCTTGTACGGGGTGGGGTCTTTTTGTTTTTCTGTTGCCTGATAAGCGGCGGGCTTTTTTCGTGGCGGGCGTATACGAACGTGCACAAAGTATTTCACGGTACGACGACCGTGGCAGCGCTTTCTTCGAAGCCGGTAGCACCGACGATGCTGAAAGGCGAAGGCGATGGCCGCGTAAACGTATTGCTGCTTGGTATCGGCGGCAGTGACCACGCCGGTGGTGACCTGACGGACAGTATCGTCATCATGAGTATAGACCCCGTGAACAACACGGCTGCGATGGTCGGTGTGCCGCGCGATTTGTGGGTCAAAATGCCGGTAAACTACTTCGGTGCCTACCAGAAAATAAATGCCGCCTACAGCAGTGCCAAATACAAGTTCCTCGGTAAGGTCGACCTGAGTAATAAGAATGTCGATGCTATGCAAGCCGGCCTGCAAGCCAGTGACCAAGCTATAGAAAACGTCCTGGGCATCCCCATTCATTACAATGTGCTGGTGAATTTCCAGGCCTTCCGGCAGGCGGTCGACGCGGTCGGCGGCGTGACGGTCGATGTGAAAGAGCAACTGTACGACCCGACCATGGCCTGGGAGAACCACTGGAACCCGGTGCTTGCAGCCGCCGGCGTGCAACAGATGGACGGCGTCAAGGCGCTGATGTACGCCCGCTCGCGCGAAACCAGTTCCGACTTTGCTCGCAACGAACGCCAACGGCAGATTTTGCTGGCGCTCAAGGACAAGGTACTGACAGCCGGTACGCTCAGCAACCCGGCGAAGATAGATGCGCTCATGAACGCGCTCGGCGACAATGTCTATACCGATATCAGTACGCAGGCTGCTACTCGCATGTACGAAATATCCAAGAAAATAGATGACACCAAAATCGCCTCGCTTGGTTTGACGCAGGAGCCGAATGTCCTGGTTACGACCGACAGTGTCGGTACGGCTTCGGTGGTGCGGCCGAAAGCAGGCTTCGACAACTACGGCGATATCCAGGCATTCGTGCGCTCGCAGCTGCCGGACGGGTACATCGTGAAGGAGAAGACGCCTGTCGCCGTTCTGGCGCCGACACAGAAGTCGGCCGACGCGCAAGCGGCGCTGCTGAAGAGCTATGGGTACATGGTAGTTTCGAGCGGGGTCACGACTGCGCCGGCCGATGGGAAGCCGCGGTTGTTCGATTTGTCCGGCGGCAAAAGTCCGTATACCAAAAACTATCTCCAGAAGCGCTACGGTGTGATTGCGGCGACCAACCTGCCGGACGGTATGACTTTGCCTGCGGGCAACCCGAAGTTTGTTATAATAGAGCCTAAATGAGGCTAGAAGGACCTAACCGTATCCTCGCATCCGGCTCCAAAGCGGCTACTTTTGGCTGCAAAAACTTCTCCGTCCTTCGCCGTAACCACCGTTACGACTCAGGCCACAGAAGCCTTTTCGCTCAAAACTATCTCACTTTAGCCCAGGAAGCGAGGACACGGTGAGGCCCTTAATCAGCAAATTAACCCCAAGCAAGGGGTTCTCGCAGATACTGCACTTATTGTTCAATGTAACCTTGCCGTTTCTGGTGTTCCTGTTCGTGCGCATCGGCTTTGTCCAGCTGGCCTTCAGCCTTATCCTGTTAAGTAAATGGAGGATGTTTGCGGTGCGGCCCCGCTTTTGGCTGGCCAATATACGGGCGAACGCCGTAGACATCATCATCGGTCTTTCCATCCTGGCCTTCCTGGTTTCGACGAACAGTGAATGGCTGCAACTGGTGTGGGTTGGAATTTGGGCGGTGTGGCTGATCTTTATCAAGCCGAGAAGCAGTGTGCTATGGGTGTCGCTCCAGTCGCTCATCGGTTTCACTGCGGGGCTGATGGCCTTGTTCCTGGTGTGGGACGATGGGCCGCTGCTCGGTCTGGCGCTGGCTACCGGTCTGTTGTGCTTTTTCGCGGCGCATCATTTCTTCGATAGCTTCGACGAACCGTACACGCGGCTGCTGGCGTACATCTGGGCCTGGTTCGGTTCGGCGCTGGTCTGGGTGCTGGCGCACTGGCTCCTGTTTTACGGGCCGGTCGCACAGCCGACGCTGTTGCTCGTAACCATCGGGTTCGGCCTCGGTACCTTGTATTACCTCGACCACTTCGACCGCATGACAGTCGGTTTGCGGCGACAGTTCATTTTCATAATGGTCGCGATAGTGCTGGTGGTACTGACATTCTCCAGCTGGAGCGATAAAATCGTTTAGCAAGTAGCAAGTAGCAAGTAGCAAGTAGCAAGTAGCAAGTAGCAAGTAGCAAGTAGCAAGTAGCAAGGGGGATATAATGGCACTAGCAGATACAGACAACCAAGGTACGGAGAAACCGGTTTCGGAAGCCTCGGGCGCACCGGCTAGACCGGCCGCAGTGACGCCCAAGAAGGCACCTGCGACTAAAAAAGTAAGCTTTGAAGTACCGGTGCCGAAAATGCCCGTCGGCCCAAGCCCGGCGACACGGTCGAAGCTGCTCAATGGTGCGCTGGCGCTACTGGTAGTGTTCGGCGTCGGCTTCGGGGGCGGATGGCTCGGTGCGGCCAGCCATAACGACAACGGTACGGCGAACGTCTCTACCCAGAAGACGGTGCTGACCAGCCAGAGTGCGCTCATCAGCTCCATCGCGAAAGAAGTCGGGCCGAGCGTGGTTTCGGTAGACGTGACGACCCAGACGGCTTCGTCGCAGAATTCCGTTTATAATTATCTCTATGGCGGTGGTGGCGGTAGTCAGACGCAAGAGGGTGCTGGTACGGGCATGATACTCAGTAGCGACGGGCTGATTATGACCAACCGCCACGTGGTGCCAAGCGGCACGACCAGCGTCAGTGTGACGCTCAGCGACGGTACCGTATACAAGGACGTGAAAGTCGTCGGTCGGACGAACGATAGCGACAGCCTGGACGTGGCATTCCTGAAAATCCAGGATACCAAGGGTAAGACACTAACCCCGGTCAAGCTGGGCGATTCCAGCAAGGTAGTCGTGGGTGATTCGGTAATCGCCATCGGCAATGCGCTTGGCCAGTTCCAGAACACGGTGACCAGCGGCATTATTTCCGGCTACGGCCGGAGCGTGACGGCTGGCGACGAAAGCGGCAGCTCGACCGAAAACCTCGACAACCTCTTCCAGACCGATGCGGCCATAAACCCCGGTAACTCGGGTGGACCGCTCGTGAACCTGAACGGGGAAGTCATCGGTATGAACACGGCCGTAGCCAGCGATTCTCAGAACATTGGTTTCGCTATACCTATCAACGACCTCAGCGGCTTGGTAGCTAGTGTCAAAGACACTGGTAAGCTCCAGCGTCCGTACCTGGGTGTCGTATATGTGCCACTGACTGACGACCTGGCGAAACAGTACAACCTCAGTGTTACTCGCGGCGCATACATACCGAAGTCGGCCGATTTGGGGCAGACGACCATCATCGCAGGCGGCCCGGCAGAAAGTGCTGGCTTGCAGGAAGGCGATGTCATAACGAAAGTCGATGGCACCGAGATAAACGAAACAACCAGCCTGACCTCGCTGCTTGGCAAGCATAAAGTCGGCGACAAGGTTACGCTGACCATCGTCCGCGACGGCAAAACCATTACCAAAGACGTGACGCTTGGCGCGGCGCCCAGCAGCGATAGCTAGTTCTTAGAACTAAAAATATTTGCGGAATACTTGGATAAAGTCGTCGGTTGTTTCTAGCGAATAACCGGCGGCTTTTGCTATTTTCGCTAAGCTTTCGTGCTGAGGGGGTAGGGATTCGGCCATGATATATTGTGGCTTCCGTGAAAGGTTGGCTGTTTCCGTGAAAAGTTTTCGGTAGAGGTCCAGGCCGTCGGGGCCGCCGAAGAGGGCGTGGCGGGGTTCGTGGGTGGCTGCGCGGTTTATCTGGAAGTTATCGGGCACATAGGGTAAGTTGCAGAGAAGTATCAAGTTGCCAGTATCAAGTTTCAAGTTGGCGACAGGCTCGAGCAAGTTGCCAGGAAGGAAGGTGATGTCAGCGCTTAGATTTGTGGCGTTTGCCCGGGCGGTTGCCAGGCAGTTTTCGTCGATGTCGGTGGCGATGACTTTTGCTGCTGGGAATTCTAGCTTGGCCGTGATGGCAATCGCGCCTGACCCTGTCCCGATATCGACTAGCGTCCACTTGCCGTCATTCTGAGCAGCGCGAAGAATCTGTTTGGTGACAGATCCTTCACGTTCGTTCAGGATGACGTTCTTTGGAAGTTTTGTGTTTGGTGGAATAAGGGCCTTGAGGAGGTCGATTATTGTTTCGGTTTCGGGGCGGGGGACGAGCGTGTGAGCGTTTACGGCAAACTCCCGGCCATAAAATTCGGCCTTGCCGCGTATATAGGCAAGGGGGACATGTTTTACTCTTTGAACAACTTTTGTATTCAATTTTTTCAAAACTGACCCCTGTAATTCAAACTCCGGATGCGAAAGCAGCCACGCCCGGTCTTTCCCGATTTCATCCTCCAAGAGTACTAAACAATCCAACCGCGCTGTTGCGATACCGGCATCTTTCAGCTGCGTCTGAACTTTATTTAGCCAGTCTTTGATGGTCATGGACATGGTTTAAGATTTCTTCTGTAGCGGCGTCTATGCCGTGGTCGCTTTCTATAACGATGCCGTCGATACTAGCCGCATGGTCGTATGTCTCGGCATTATACGTGCGCATCCGCTCGAAGAACAAAGGCGTGCTTTGTTTCGGTTCGTTTCTGGGTTGTAAGCGCGCTTCGCGTAGCTCATCTGATATGTGTAAGATGAAGATTACTGAAAACAGGTCGTACAACTTTGCCTCATTGCGTGAGCCGCCGCAGATAAATAACGGCTTGTCACCGTGCTGCATAATGATTTCGCGTGCCTTTGTCGTATCCCAAATGTAGCCGTTATATTTAAACCATTCAGCTGTCGGACTTGCGGGATATTCCACGGGCTTTTCGGTTGCGATATTACCGTAGTAGCCCCAAGCATCATCAGTATTAATGGTGTCGTAGCCGAGTTCTATCAGCTTTTGCTCGACAGAAGTCTTGCCACTACCAGGTAAGCCTGATATATGATAAGCGCTCATTTACTGGCCTTCGTTTATGAGCTGGCGTTCGTAGTCGGCGAGTTTTTCGATAAGGTCGTCGATGTCGCCGTTCAGGGCGCCGGGAATGTTGCTGCGACTGTAGCCGATGCGGTGGTCGGTTATGCGGTCCTGCGGGAAGTTGTAGGTGCGGATTTTTTCGCTGCGGTCACCGGAACCTATGAGCGCTTTGCGGGCGTCGGAAAGCTGCTTCTGCTCCTCGTCGATTTTCATTTGTAGCAAGCGTGAACGTAACACGCCAAGCGCTTTGGCTTTGTTTTTAATCTGCGATTTCTCGTCCTGCTGGATGACAACCAATCCGGTGGGCAAGTGGGTGATACGTACGGCCGAGTCGGTAGTGTTCACGCTCTGGCCGCCGTGACCACCGCTGCGGTACACGTCTATGCGCAGGTCGTTGTCGTTGATGACGATATCGGTTTCTTCGGCCTCCGGCAGCACAGAAACAGTGATAGTGGAAGTGTGGATGCGTCCCTGGCTTTCGGTGGAAGGCACGCGCTGCACCCGGTGTACACCGGCTTCGAACTTCAGCTTCTTGTATATATCTTCGCCGCGGACTGCGAACACAACTTCTTTGAATCCGCCGACCTCGCTCGGGCTTTCGCCCAGCAGCTCGACTTTGTAGTTATGTGCTTCGCACCAGCGGGTATACATGCGGTACAAGTCGGCTGCGAACAAGCTGGCTTCGTCGCCACCGGCAGCGGCGCGGATTTCGATTATGGCGTCTTTTTCGTCATTCGGGTCCTTCGGCGTCAGCGCTTCGGCTAGGGCTTCAGTATTTTCGGTAATCTTGTCGGTCAGCTCTGCCAGTTCCAGCTCTGCCATTTCCTTCAGCTCTGCGTCATCGCCAGCTACGAGTTCTTCGGCAGCCTGCTTATCTGCCGCTAGTTTGTTGCGCATGTCGAACAGCGCCACGATGCTTTCTAGCTTCGCTTGGCGCTTTGCTAGTTTCGGATATGACGGGTCGCTGTATATACTAGGGTCCTGCAGCTTTGCCTGCAACTCAGCGTATTCGGTTCGTAAGGCTTGTTCTTTCTGTTCCATAGTTGTTCTCGTTTAGCTTCCAGTATATAGAAAAACCACCCGAGAATATATCTGCGGGTGGCTTTGTGAACAGTAGCTACTTAGATTCAGCTTTTTCTGCGTTTTTAGCAGATTTGGCGGCTGCACGGCTGGCGGCTTTCTTGGCAGCAGCAATACGTGCGTCTTTGGCTTTCTGTGCGGCTTCGGCGCGGGCTTTGAACTTGTCGACGCGACCTTCGATGTCAACAATGCGCTCTTCGCCAGTGAAGAATGGGTGGGAGCTGGCAGAAATGTGCACGCTAACGAGTGGGTATTCGACGCCGTCGAGCTTGATAGTTTCGTCGGTAGCGACCGTCGAACGGGTCAAGTACGTGGTCTTGTTGTTTAGGTCCTGGAACACGACCAGGCGATAGTTCTTGGGGTGAAGATCTTTCTTCATTAGGATTTTCCTCTTGCTCTATACTTATTCTCTTGGCTGGGGGTCGGTTAGCGGCGAGCGAAACGCAGTCGGCACTCCCATGAATCAGCGTTCAGTATAGCACCTCTGTTATTTTTGCGCAAGCTGCACCGGTGCGGGGTTCACTAAACTAAAACGGAACATCCCGTAAACTTGGAGATGTAAAGCTACCAAGTAAAGAGGAGATGTTCCAATGTCAAAACTACCAGATATTCCTGGGAATAAAAAGTGCTGGCTG
>JBDHUJ010000029.1:0-18495 GCA_039809105.1 Saccharimonadales bacterium (SeqCode) | reverse complement strand
AAGTGTTGGGCGAGCGGTTGGTGAGGCATATGTGTTCCTTGTTTGTGTTACAGCTCCTAGCATAGCGGAAAAAGAAAAGGGCTTCCTGGCGGAAGCCCTTTTCATATGCGATTGCCCTGACTTTCAAGAAGTGAGTTCGCGGTTAAGCCGCTGGAGCGTTTGAACTTGTTGAAGTTAACAAGACGACGTAACGCGTAACAAACGTTGAAAAGACAGGTTTCTCCTGGGGCATGCCGCGCTGAATTTGAGCGCCGCAGCACATCCCGGTCGACGTGGACTGTACTATCCACGGTCAAGGAGTCGAGACGGCAAACGCACAGACGATGTCTGAGTGGTAAACACACAGATATGACGCCTGGGTGGTCTCAGCAACTACTGCTTCGGCAAGGGTTGTAACCTGTCTTTTCAAGTAAACCAGAGACGCGCTCACCATCACACCCCGGGTTGATGGGATTACATGCTGGTGACAGCCTGTGTGGGTAACCCCTCCTCTGCCCGAGCGCGCTCTCTAAAATCGTCCCAGAAAAGGCCAGGTATGTGCTCTGATACGAATCAGGCGCTTAACCTCGGGGGCTTGGCCTTTTCTGGGCGGTCGCTGGCGTAAGCTGGATTGACGAAGCTTTTTAGCTTCTCTCCACCTTTATTTCAACCAGCATGCAGTACGTCGTCCTTTTCTCAGAACTTACACCACGGTGCAGGTTGTGCGAAGAGGTGCATATTTTTTCTAAGGCCGGGACGGACTACCTATGAGCCTGTGTGGTTGCCGGAAACACCGGTTCGGCTTGCCTGGAGGGCCGAAGATGTGTCACAATAGGGCAATCAAACTAGTGAGGTAACAAGTATGTCCACAACGCGAAAGCGCGATAGAATTTTTGCAGGCTTCGGTGCAGCCCTGTTCCTAGCCAGCGCCTGTGCCTTTACCGTCTATGTTGTCTGGCAGATGACCAGCGCCAGCGGCAAGACCACCGACACCACCAAAACAGCCGATACGTCGTCACAGACCTGTGCAGCCAACGGCACTTACGAAAAGCTCCAAGCTCCGGAGCCGTACAAACCCGAGGGCGAGGTAACTGAACTGCAGGTGACCGACCTCGTAGTCGGCACCGGTGCGGCGGCCAAAAACGGCGACTGTCTCGTTATGAAGTACTACGGTACGCTGGCTGACGGCACGCGCTTCGACGATAACTACACCACCGACCAGGCCTTCGCCTTCACGCTCGGCAGCGGCCAGGTCATAAAAGGCTGGGACCAGGGGCTAGTCGGTATGAAAGAGGGCGGTACGCGCCGCTTGGTTATCCCACCTTCTCTTGGGTATGGCGACCAGGCGAACGGCAGCATCCCCGCCAACTCGACACTGGTATTCGAAGTAAAACTACTAAAGATTCAGTAAGGAGACAATGCGCATGGCAACACTACAAGATTTCACTCCAACCGATGCAGTGCCGGAACTGGTCACGGAAGACCGCGTAGAAGGCACTGGTGCGGTCGTGGAGCCGGGCGATACCGTAACCTGCCACTACACCGGTGCGGTGGCCAAGACCGGCGAAGTGTTCCAGAGCTCGCACGATTTTGGCAAGGCCATAAGCTTTCCTCTGAGCGGCGTCATCGCCGGTTGGACCGAAGGCGTTCCGGGCATGAAGGTCGGCGGTACCCGCCGGTTGCTCATTCCAGCCGCCAAGGCGTATGGCTCGACACCACCGTATGGCTCGGGCATTCCGGCTGATGCCGACCTGGTGTTCGACATCGAACTGGTCGCCATCGAAGGCAAATAGCCCGGTGAAGCAGCAATGACCAAGCCCCAAACCACAATGACCAATCAATGACCGAATTCACGAATGGCAGAATGACCGAAATGAGCGTGAACATTTAGTCATTTGAGCATTTGTGAATTGCTTGGTCATTGGTACTTGCGGCTTGGTCATTCCTCAATTAGGTACCTTTTGTACTAAAAAACACTACATGTAGCGTACTTGACGCTTATAGTTACGCTAGAGTACACTAGTAAGTACAAGCTTACGACAGCGAAAACAAAACTGCCTGAGAAGCGAGGGTAAAAAAGAAAAGAAACCGAAGTGGAGGGTTTTATAATGGTCAAAAACATCACTATTTTTACGACGACAACCTGCGCGTACTGCCCGATGGTCAAAAAGTACCTGGGCGCCAAAGGCCTGACGTACGACGAAGTCAACCTGGACCAGAATCCCGAAAAACAACAGGAAGCCTTGGCGCTTTCCGGCGCCCTCACCGTGCCGGTCACAGTCATTACCAAGCACGACGACACCAAAGAAGTGGTCGTGGGCTACAACTTGGCGAGGCTTGCTCCGGCCGTTGCATGAGCAACAACGCGTTTAACAATCGCGAGAAGATTCTGGCAGGTGCCTTTGTGGCAGTCGTAATCTACATTGTGGCCCACGTAAGATAATAAGTAATTTTCAAGGCCACAATTTTGCAAACACCCTCATCCCCGAGCCTGTTTGAAACATTGAAAATTGATTTTTGAATGAAAATTGCAAATTGCAAATTGAAAATTCTAAGGCGAACTGAGAGTATAGAAAGATATGTCTGAAGCAACCGAGATTCCGAAACATGACGTCATAATGGTGGGCGCCGGCCCGGCGGCCCTGACTGCCGCCATCTACACGACCCGCGAAGACATCGAGACGCTGTTGTTCGAGCGCGCTGTGCCGGGCGGCTTGGCGGCTATAACCGACTGGGTCGATAATTATCCCGGCTTTCCCGAAGGTATCGCCGGACTGGAGTTGGCACAGAACCTGCAGAAGCAGGCCGAGCGCTTCGGTGCGGTCATCGAGCTCGGCGAGGTTACGAAAATCATCGATGAAGGTGAGTGGAAGCGGCTGGAAACGACCAGCGGCGATATGCTGGCGCGCGCGGTGCTTATCGGCACCGGTAGCGATTACAAGAAAATCGGTGTGCCGGGCGAGCAAGAATACTACGCGCGCGGCGTGCACTACTGTGCGACCTGTGACGGTGCGTTCTACCGCGACAAACGGCTGGTGGTGGTTGGCGGCGGCAACAGCGCTGTGCAGGAAGCGATTTTTCTCACCCGGTTCGCATCACATATCGACCTTTTGGTGCGCAGCACGTTGAAGGCCAGCGACGTATTACAAAAAGACTTGCAGAAGTTCGTCGACGAGGGCAAGATAACCGTGCACCTGGGCACTACTACCGACGAAATCGCCGGCGAAGATGGCAAGGTGACGAAGGTTGTCGGTATGCACGATGGCAAGAAGGTGGAGTTCCCGACCGATGGCGTATTCGTTTTCGTAGGGCTCAAGCCGAACAGCGAGTTCGTACAAGGTGTCATAGAGCTCGACAAAGTGGGCTTGATAGCGGCAGATGACGACTTGCAAACGAATATACCGGGCGTCTTCGTGGCGGGCGACATCCGCTCGTGCGCGACCATGCAGATTGCCAGTGCGGCTGGCGAAGGTGCGACGGCAGCGCTGAAGATTCGAGAGTATCTCGAAGGCCGCAAGCATCCCATGCAAAACTAGCTGGATATCACGCAGAATTTTGACGTTTACCGTTTACCTTTCACTGTTCACCATGCATTATCCTTTTACCATTTACCGTGCGGACGTTCTTCTTCATGGTAAACGGGTCACGGTGTATGTATGGTGAATGGAAAATGGTGAAAGGTGAACAGTTCTCGGGAGCGCGCCGTTCTACGGAAGTCCGCTTGCATTAGTCTCGGTGCGCGGATTATACTTACGGTTGAATACACAATAAACGACAGGGAAGGCAGACATGAGCGGATTCGGACGGAAACTACAACGGGCAAGCGGCGGCGCTGGTGGTGGCAGTGTAGATTCAGCCAGATTATATCTTTCGCCAGACTGGGGCCAGCGTCAGGTCGGTTCGACGCTAGTGGTTAACATTTACGAAGATAGTGGCGCGACGCAGGTTAACGGCGTGCAGGCGAACCTGACATACTCCACTACGCAACTACAATATGTCTCCTCGACTAACAGTGGCAGTACTTTTTCAGCCTCGCTCCAGAACACTGGCGGTGGTGGCACAGTGCAGATTGCTGTCGGTACCCTTTCGACGCCGCCTACCGGCCCACAGTTGGTGGCGTCGGTTACCTTTAACGTTATTGCTACTGGGGCGGCTACTATAGACTTTGACACTGGCAGTGCCGTGACCCGTGCCAACAACCCGGCAGATATCTTGTCCCAGACGACGGGCGGAAACTACACCGCCATCGCAGCAGGTCCGAGCGCCACTATGTCTCTGACGCCATCGAGCGGTACGTATAGCGCTGGCGTGAGCATAGTAGTAAGTATTTACGAAGACAGTGGCGCCAACCAGGTCAACGGCGTCCAGGCAAACCTTTCCTATCCCACTAGTAAGCTACAATATGTTTCTTCGACTAACAGTGGTAGCACCGCTTTCCCGACCGTACTGCAGAACACTGGCGGCGGCGGTTCAGTACAGATTGGCGTTGGTAACTTGAGTACCTCTTCCACGGGCTCCCAGTTGGTAGCGACGGTAACCTTTACAGCCTTAGCTGCCGGCTCGGCCACTGTCGATTTCGCATCCGGCTCGGCCGTAGCGCTTACCTCTGGCGGAACTGACGGTCTAGTCGGTACCACTAACGCAACCTACAGTATTACGTAATTATAGCGAAATGTAGCCGTCGTAATAGTCGAAGACGATGCGCTCGTGGCCGATGCCGCGCGTGGCTAGTTCGGCACGGAAGTTTTCGACAAAGCGCTGGCTGCCCGAAATGAAAAATAACGATTCGGGAGTAGTGGCCGCCAGGACATCTTCGACGGAGATTCGGGCTGGACTGACCACCGTCTGTCTGCTCGCGAAGGGAAAACGTTCGAGCAAATCGCTGTACGGATTATCGGCGATGGTGCGACGGCCGTAGAAGAGGTGTACGGTGCGGGATTCTTCGGCGAATTCAATGGAGCGCAAGCTGCTGACAAACGAGGCTATGCCTAGGCCGCCAGCGATGAAAACCAAAGGAATCCGAGCATTTTTCGGCAGGACGACGTCGCCCATGGCATCGCCGATTTTGACGGTCTCACCAGGCGTAAGTGACCAGAGTTCTCGCTTGTAGTTACTACCAGGTTGCGGGAACTTGAGGACGAACTTCAACTGGGGTTCGTCTGGCACCGAAGTGAGGGTAAAAATGCGGCCGCGGCCACGCCGGTCTTCGAAATCGCGCAGTATGCCGACCTCGACATACTGCCCGGGGATGTAGTCGAGGCGGCGTTCGGGTGTGAGCGTGTACTCCCACACGCCAGGGCTTATTTCTTCGCGACCGTCAAACCTCGCTAACATAGACTTTTAGTGTACCAAAAAACAGAGGCCGCTTGCACCCGTTGTAAAATTGTGAGGACGGACCTCTAGGTTACGCTTGCTGGTATGTTTTCAGGTTACGTTTGGAGGATAACGATGTAAAATAGTAGCGCTGCCAGGGGTAGCTCAAGCCAAAGCCCCCAAGGCCGCTCAAAACGCTGGATGCGCATGTGCCACTTTTCGTAGCGGCTCGTACTTTTGCTAAGGCTGAATGACCGGTGCCTGACAACGTGTGCTACCCAGACGAAGTCGGGCAGAACCGCAATCTGACCGGCAAAGTAAAGTGCGTAGTGTTGGTTGCTGATAGCCCAAAACGCAAGGCTAAGTGTTGCGAAGAAATCGATAGTGAAAAAGACTTTCCAGAACTTCGAATCGTCTCTAAGGTGGTGTGGGATACCGTAATGCGGCAGCATATCAAGCAGGAAATGCGAAGCCAACGCCAAAGGTATGGCCAGCGGCCACGGCACGAGTTTTGCGATAAGTCCGCCTGCCAAGGCGTGGTTGAATCCAATCATATGTTTGTTTTACGCAGTACACTTAGTATAGGGTAAGTAGCGCAGGGCAGCAACAGTTATCGCTTCGTGAAGCGGTCGGGGTAGTCGGTGACGACACCGTAGAGGTATTTCTGCCATTTGCGGACTTTTTTTGGGTCGTTCATAGTGTAGGGCGTTATCTGATAGCCGTGGCGGTGCATGCCGCTTAGGAACCCGCTCCAGAGCCAGCTGGCACGCATGCTGAGCCGTGTGGTACCGAGCCGGCGGGCGCGCCGGCGGGCGCGGACGCCGGACCAGTTTTCTATAACCACCGTTCCCAGGTCGGGCAGCTCGCGGTGGAGTTCGCGGAGTGTCTTTTGGCTTTTGCTGGCCAGGAGTATGCTGTCGAGCGTGTACGAGCCAGAGGTCAGACATTCGCGGATGACTTCGGCGATGGGCTCGGTGGGCTCGCCCGGCTTTACATCCAAGTGCGCGATAGCAGGGTAGGGCGCTTGGTTTATGGTTTCGAGCGCTTCGGCCAGGGTCGGCGCATCGGGGTGCGTTTTCCAGATATCGTCGAGCGTCAGCAGGGCGATGGGCGTGGGCTTGCCGTCGATAAGCAGCGTGGGGTCGTGCGAAAGGACTGGTACGGCGTCGCCGGTGACACGGACGTCGATTTCGATTTCATCGGCGTGATGTTTCAGGCCAGCGGCAATGGCGTCGAGGGTGTTTTCGGGGGCTAGGCCTCCCCCGCCGCGGTGGGCGATTATTTTCATCTTGGCTATAGTGTACAATATTCTCTGATATCAGTGTCATCCTGAACTTGTTTCAGGACCCATGCGGGGTGGTTGGCCCTAAGTCAGCGTAGACGTATGGATTCCGAATCAAGTCCGGAATGACAAAAGGCAAGAAGGAGATGTGATTATGGCAGATTTCAACCAAATTTTAGACGCAGGTGATGTCGATGGCGGCGTTATAAACGTAGTTATCGAAATCCCGACCGGCAGCAACCACAAAATAGAATGGAACCGCAAGCTGGCCGTGTTCCAGCTGGACCGCGTCGAACCGAGCATTTTCGCGAAGCCCTGCAACTACGGCTTCATCCCACAGACGCTCGACGAGGACGGCGATGAATTGGACGCGCTCATCATCACCGACGAACCGCTGACCACTGGCATCTTCCTGGAAGCCAAAGTCATCGGCGTACTGAAGTTCGAGGACGACGGTGAAGTTGACGACAAAGTCGTGGTAGTTCCGGCCGACGACCGCAACACTGGCGACGCCATAAATTCGCTCGAAGACCTGCCGAAGCGCTTGCTGGAAAAGCTCGAGCACCACTTCACGCACTACAAAGACCTCAAAAAGCCTGGTTCGACCAAGGTGCTCGGCTGGGGTGACGCTGGCGAAGCCAAGGCTATCATCAAAGAGTCTATAGAGCGCTGGAAGAACCAGTAGCGCCATGCAGAAAATCGTCCCCGACGACAGTGTGCTCATCCCGGACGGGGCGAAGTGTGTCTTCGAGGGCAAGATTTTCGACGCTTACCAGTGGGAGCAAAAGTTGTACGATGGGTCGGCCGCGACCTTTGAAATGTTGAAACGACCCGACACAGTCGAAATCTTGGTCGTACGCGGCGGCGAAGTATTGCTCGTGCGCGACGAACAGCCCAACCGCCAAATGCGCATAGATTTCCCTGGCGGCCGAGTCGACCCCGGCGAAGATTGGCTACAGGCCGCACAACGCGAGCTCCGCGAAGAAACCGGCCTGGAGTGCAAGAACTGGAAGTTAGTAGATGTGCGCCAGCCGCAGGCTAAACTGGAATGGTTCGTGTCGCTATATGTCGCCACCGATATCGTAGCCGAGCACGAACCGGAGCCCGAACCGGGCGAGAAAATCGCCTTGCAGTGGCAAGACTACGAAGAGTTGCGGGAAGCGGCGCTTGGACATGACAAAGGCCTGCACGTGGCCTACCTGCTGGAATTTTTCAGCCGCAACTGGACCACGTCGGACATCCTGGCTCTGCCAGCGTTCACTGGCAAAACCGTCGACCGCTAAATGCCAACGAATGACCCTATACTTACATTATAACATATTTGTAAACAAATATCAATATTTGTATCTGTTGCAGGTTGCCTTATAGTATAGCCATAAGCGTAACAACTATAAGGATGGGCTGAAAATGAAAACTAAATTAGCAATCAACGGCTTCGGGCGGATTGGCCGCAACGCATTTAAGATTGCGTTCGCGCGGGATGACCTGGAAATCGTCGCCATAAACGACCTCACCGACACCAAAACCCTGGCGTACCTGCTGAAGCACGATAGCAACTACGGCACCTACGACCACGAAGTCGGTCACGACGACACCAACATCATAGTCGACGGCCACAAGGTGAAGGTTTTGGCGGAAAAAGACCCTAGCGTGCTGCCGTGGAAGGACCTCGACATAGACGTCGTCATCGAGTCGACCGGTTTCTTTACCGACAAAGAAGGTGCGGGCAAGCACATTACTGCCGGCGCGAAGCGCGTCGTCATTAGCGGCCCGACCAAGAGCGAAGGCGTCGACACCATCGTCCTCGGTGCGAATGACGAAAAGCTCGAAGGCGCTACCGAAGTTATAAGCAACGCCAGCTGTACGACTAACTCGCTCGGCGCGGTCATGTCTATCTTGGAAAGCGAATTCGGCGTCGAAAAATCTCTGCTGACCACCGTGCACAGCTACACCGCCAGCCAAGCCATCCAGGACGGACCCAAGAAAGACCTGCGCGAAGGTCGCAACGGGGCCGAAAACATTACGCCTACCAGCACTGGCGCGGCCATCGCCGTCACGCTCACGCTGCCACAGCTGAAGGACAAGTTCGACGGCCTTAGCATCCGCGTTCCCACCCCAGTAGTCTCTTTGAGTGATGTCACTGCACTGCTCAAGCGAAATGTGACGGTCGAAGAACTGAACGAAGCTTTCAAAAAAGCTGCCAAAGAGCCATATTACCAAGGCATCCTCGGTGTTTCCGAAGAACCGCTCGTTAGTTCCGACTACATCGGCAACAGCCACTCCGGCACCGTCGACCTGCTGCTGACCAAGGTCGTCGCAGGCAACCTGGTGAAAGTAATGGTCTGGTACGACAACGAATGGGGTTACAGCAACCGCTTGGTCGAAGTCGTGGCCGACACCGGTAAATTCCTACATAAGAGTTAAGAGATAAGAGACATGAGTCAAGAACTGAACTGCAGCCACTCTTACCTCTTATCTCATGACTCTTGTCTCTGTGGATTTTCGGGAGCTTGCTCATGAAAATTTACATCGGGGCAGACCACAACGGATTCGACTACAAGAACAAGCTTGCAGATTATTTGCGTCGCTCGGGTTACGAAGTGGTCGACGAAGGGGGCCAGCACAATCCGGAAGATGATTTTCCGCAGTTTGCTGGCAAGGTTGTCCACGCTATGAAGCAGGACGACGGCCGCGACGTGCGTGGCATACTCATCTGCGGTAGCGGGCAGGGTATGGCCATGGCTGCAAACCGGCACAGGGGCATCCGTGCTGCACTGGCGTGGGACCAAGAAGAAGCCCGCAGCGCCCGTAACGACGACGACAGCAATGTGCTGTGCCTCAGCAGCCGCGAAGTCAGCTTCAACAAAACGCTCGGCATCGTGCACACCTGGCTCATGACGCCGTTCGCCGGCGCTCCGCGCTACAAGCGCCGCATCCAGCAACTCGATGAACTAGGGAACTAAGTGGCATGGCAGTTTCGATTTGCCCGACCATAACGACCGATAACCCGGCGACGTATCGGCTACAGATAGAGCAGACGTTCGGGTACGCGCATCGCCTGCATATAGACCTCAGCGACGGCATATTCACGAACAATAAGCTCATAGACATAGACGAAGTCTGGTGGCCGGGCGGTGTCCGCGCCGACCTGCATGTCATGTACGCCGACCCGTTCGAACACACCGAGGCGCTGATTGCGCTGCAACCACAGCTGGTTATCGTGCATGCCGAAGCGGACGGCGATTTCGGCGCGTTCGCAGAAAGACTGCATCATCACGGCATAGAAACCGGCATCGCGCTTTTGCCGCAGACGCCGGCCAGTATGCTTGGTGGTGCGCTGGAGCTGATAGACCACGTGCTCGTCTTTTCCGGCAATCTCGGTCACTTCGGCGGCCAGGCCGATATGCAGCTGCTGGAGAAAGTCCGCGAAATACGGCGCCTGAAGCCGACGGTCGAAATCGGCTGGGACGGCGGCGTGAACGACCAAAACGCCAAGCAGCTCGCCGAAGCCGGCGTCGATGTCCTAAACGTCGGCGGTTTCCTGCACGGCGCTCAGAATCCGGTTGCGGCCTATGACTCCCTCCTGACTGCCATCACCGGCCAAGCTCCACCCAAACACATCGCCGTCGACACCCCTGCCGACTCCGACGACGGCTTGTTCTAGGGAAAAGTGGTTTGGTAGGGATGGCGGTGGTATAATCACAAGCAAGATGGCTAAAACTTATACTCTAAAACAACTGGAACTGAAGGCGAATGTAATCCGCGAAGACATCATAAGCATGCTCGAAGAGGCAAAGAGCGGGCATAGCGCCGGGCCGCTGGGCTTGGCCGATATATTCACCGCGCTGTATTTTGACATTATGAAGCACGACCCCAAAAGGCCGGACTGGGACGAGCGCGACATGCTGCTGCTTAGCAACGGCCACTGTGTGCCGGTGCGGTACGCCACTATGGCCGAAGCCGGCTACTTCCCGAAGTCTGAACTCAAAACCTTGCGTAAGCTTGGTTCGCGCCTGCAAGGCCACCCCGAGCGCACTCGGTTGCCCGGCATGGAAACTACGAGCGGCCCCTTGGGTTGCGGTTTGAGCCAAGCTTGCGGTATGGCACTCGCACTTCGTATGAACAAAGATTTCCGCCGCCATGTGTATGTCGTGATGGGTGACGGCGAGCTGGACGAAGGCAACGTGTGGGAAGCTGCCATGCTCGGCGGCAAATACGCGCTCAACAACATCACGGCAATTATCGACCGCAACAACATCCAGATAGACGGCCCGACCGAAAGCGTCATGCCACTGGACGACCTAAAAGCCAAGTGGGAAGCATTTGGCTGGCACGCTATAGAAATAGACGGCAATGACATCGAAGCCGTCATAGACGCCTGCGCGATGGCAAAGGCTATTACTGAAAAGCCAGTTGTTCTCATTGCCTACACGGTTCCCGGCAAGGGCGTCGATTTTATGGAATACGATTTCCACTGGCACGGCGCCCCACCAAACCACGAGCAAGCAGTGAAAGCCCTGCATGAACTTCGCACCCTCGGCGGCAAAATCCGCAGCGAACATGAGTAATCCCGACCAACCGACAGAAGCGTCCGAAGCTCCGCCGACACCCGGCTCTGAAATCCGGCCAACCTCGGTCTCGCAAACCCCGCAGCCGCAGATTCCGCAGCCTCAGCAGACAAATGAAACTTCGCGTAAGGCTCTGGCGCGCACGCCGCTCATAGTAACGGGTGTAGTCATTGCGCTATTCGCAGGAGTGTACTTTTTGCTGGGCGATGGCCCGGTTCCGCTTTTCGGTTTGGGCCATGATGACATAGTCAAGTACACCGAGAAGACATACGAAAAAATCTCTGTACCTACCTCGTGGCAGCAGTATTCAAAGGGTGAGAATGCCGACCCGGTGGACATTGGTGCGGCAGATACGGGGTGGACTTACAGTTACTCGGTCGGTGCTGGCACTGACAAGGCGAACTACGAAGACTTGCAGCGTGCGCTTGCCGCGAATGATGGCGCATATACGTTCGATACCTTGGGGTCTCCGAAAGTGCTGGTGGCAAGCAGCGAGAAACAGAACCTCAAACTCACGGCGACGTTCAAAGGCCAGAGCGTTGACGTGGAAGTGCGGGAGCTGCACGTAGATGAGTAGTAAGCAGCTACTTATTGTATCGTTGATTCTTGGGAGTTTGTTGACAGCACTGAGTATTTTCTTCGTCAGGCATACTACTGCTCAGCATTGCTCGTCAGACCCAGCAATAGACGCAGTGGTGGATTGCGATTTACGCTCGGCTCACCTGGGTCTGCCATTTTCGTATTACGATATTGGTATTGCAAATAGTACAGTCGAAGGCGGCCACAAACTTTCGTATGGTATGGTAGTACTAGATATTTTCATTTGGTCGGCAGTGGTCGGCGGAACACTTGTAATGATAAAGAAACTACAACACGGCCGAGCAGCATGACAGCAAAATCCGCAGCGAAGAATAGCTCACCCGTAACAAATGATGGCTCCACTAGAGCTAAGCAGCGGGTGTCTGGATGGTCGTTAGGGCGGATTCTGCTTGTGGCATGTGTTCTAGGCGTGGCGTTGACGGCGAGTAGCTTAGTGGTCAAGCATGGTGTGACGCAGATGTATTGCGCGCCAACCAACCCGGGGCCTCTAGACGAACTTGGCGTCGCCATAAGGTATGAGCGAGGCTTTCCACTGGCGTACTACACCGACCCGATGCCAAAGGGGTGTTTTGGCGAACTGCAGACGATGTCGGTCACGGAGCGGCCGGACTATAGTACGAAGTGGTCGCATGCATTTGCTGATTTTCTTATTTACAGCGGGGTTTCATTCGTTGTAGGCTGGCTGATATTGAAAAGGAGGCATAGCATATGAGTAGCGACTTTAAAATGAGCAGGAGTCTACGTGCCTAAGCTAGCCAAACCCCCAGTGCGTACGAAGAAAAGGCAGTGGGCGTACGTCCTTGTCGTTGTCCTCGTCGTAGGTATATGCGTGGTGAACTTGGTGCCGTACACGAAGGGGATGGTCAATGTCGAGTGTGCCGACGATTTCGGCGACTGGGATAGGCGGCCGGTGGTGAACATGGGTGTGCCGTTTGCATACCTGCAGCATTCAAAAGGCGTATCGGAATGCCCATACGATGCAGGGTTCTCGGGGTCTCCACAAACATATAACCGGTTTAATTCGGCTGCCCTCTGGTTTGACCTGTTAGTGTGGGGCGGCGTGGTGCTTGGCGCATACTACCTGCTCGGCAAATGGGAAGATACGCAACAAACGGCGAGCAAAAACAGCCGAACCAAGGTATAGTAAAAACATGAGCACTTCGCGTTCAGCAGTCAGGTCCCCAAGCAACATGAGCAAGCTACTCCTGGCTGTATACTTTGTTGTTCTGGTGCTGGCATTTATGGCTACTAATTTCGTATGGACTCGAGAAATGCCGGCGACTAATTGCTCGCATACTTCCTCTCTGTCCGATGGCAACCTTACAGGGACTAAATACAAAACCAAGCTGCAGGGTTTTCCGTTTGTATACTCCTCTGAGCTTAGTGCGACCGCTTTTGGTAGCGAGAGCTGCCTAGCGGATTCTGACCCGCTTATCACCTACCAAAGAACGAATGTAGGCGCAATGGTCGCCAATGTCCTGGCCTGGGTGGCCGCTGGACTTGCTGGAGGGGTACTCATACGTAAAGCTGTTAAAAGCCATAAATCTTAAACTTCTAGTCCCAAAAACAGCCGAACCAAGGTATAGTAGAAGCATGAGCAATTTGCATCCAAACGAACTCCGCACCTATGGCGGCAAAATCCGGAGTGAACATGGGTAAGGATTCGATGACACCGGTAATAGTTAGCATAGTTTTAGGGTTTGCATTCACAGTTTTATTGTTGGCCGTCCCTAAACTTGGAGTCGCATACAAGTGTTCGGACCAGGTCGCTGTTAATGAGCCTTATCGTCGAGACGAGCGAGGTATACCCCTGACGTATGTAGAGCGAAGCTTAGCAGGTACGCCCTTTTGTAATTATGTCGCAGAGGCAGATAATTCACCGATAAATAACAAGCCTGCATTCCATTTTCTTCCTTTCCTGGGTAATATTGTTATCTGGTCAGTGATAAGTTATACGATGTTTCGTTTAGGTAAAAGGTTATTAAATGAGTAATTTACACTTGGTAGATATTACGGGGAAAGATTTGGCGGGGGAGCCGATACGGAAGGGGTTCGGACGCGGGCTGAAGAAAGCGGGCGAACTGGACGAGAACGTCGTGGCGGCTTGTGCCGACCTGACGGACAGCACGCAGATGAGTTTGTTTAAAGAGGCGTTTCCGGAGCGGTTCGTCGAGATTGGCGTGGCCGAGCAGAACCTCGTAACAGTTGGCGCTGGTTTGGCGGCCGTTGGCAAGATTCCGTTTGTGAGCAGTTATGCGGCATTCAGTCCTGGACGTAACTGGGAGCAGATTCGGACCACCATTTGCCTGAACGACCGGCCGGTACGAATCGTCGGTTCACACGCCGGCATTTCTGTCGGCCCGGACGGTGCGACGCACCAGATGCTGGAAGATATCGCCATCATGCGTGTGCTGCCAAATATGGTTGTGATTGCGCCCGGCGATAGTTTAGAAGCCGAAAAAGCTACTTTGGCACTCGCTAAAGATTCTCGGCCGGCTTATTTGCGCTTGGCACGCGAAGCGACGCCTATTATAACGACAGACAAAACACCGTTCGAAATTGGTAAGGCCTATGTATATGCTGCCGGTTCGGATGTGACTATCATCGCGACGGGCACTATGACCTACCAAGCCATGCTGGCGGCGGAGCAGCTGTACAAAGACGGCATCGACGCCGAGGTTGTGCACGTGCCGACCATAAAACCTCTCGATGCTGAAACCGTCCTTCGTAGTGTGCGCAAGACCAAGTGCGTGGTGACCGTCGAAGAAGCGCAGGCTGCTGGTGGCCTTGGCGGTGCTGTTGCTGAACTGTTAGCGGATGAATTCCCGGTACCGATGAAGCGTATCGGCATGCAAGACCGTTTCGGGGAAAGCGGCGCGCCAGACGAGCTGCTGACCCACTTCGGCCTCGACGCCAAGCACATCCGCCTCGCCGCCCACCACATCATCGACAAAAAGCGTTAGGTATACACCTTAGCGTGGTGGAAGGGCAAAATCTTCGGGCGTTAGTTTGCCGTCGGCGCATTGGGGAGCGTTGGGCGTACGACTGATGCCACCACCTGCATCATCGTAGATTTGTTCCTTATCGACTAAGTCAGGACCATCGCAGTACGAAAGGACTGTTAGTGAACTGAAAAGTGTGCCGTTGACTCCCTTAAGCACAGGATATTTCGTAATACGCATACCATCAATGTATTGGTATGTTATTTTTGACTCGGTGCCGCTATCTCCGGGCTGTTCAACGGTAGTTTCGGCAGTGACGGTAGCGGGTGTCGCGCTCCCACACGCGGAATTGCCGAGGAGAACCACTAAACCTAGTCCCACGGCACGCAACCTGTTTCCTGTTCGTTCGCTCATAATACACGACTCCTGTCTTTCTTTCTGGAAGTTTGCGGGTAGTCGCGGAAAAATGCAAGCATAACCATTTAGTAATCGGCTATCTTCTGGGTTCCGCTTATGGTAATCTGAGAGCATTATGGCTATAACACTACAAGAAGTACGAGAAAACTGTAAAAAAGCACGGGAGCGGATGGCGCAGGCCAGGGCGGAGCACTGGGCGTTCGGGGCGTTTAACCTGGACGACCAAGCGACGCTGATTGCTGTGGCGCGGGCTGCGAAAGCCAAGAACGCGCCAGTTTTGGTCGAGGTCAGCGCCGGCGAAGTCAAAGACATCGGCATACAGAATGTGCGCGACTTGGTCGACAACGCCAAACAGACGTTCGGTGTAGAGATGTACGTCAACCTCGACCACTCGCCATCGGTCGAAGAGGCCAAGGCAGGTGTGGACGCTGGGTTCGAGTTCATCCACATCGACTACAGCCAAGCTAAGAAAGATGCTTCCGAAGAGGAAATCATCGCCGCAACCCAAGAAGTCGTGCAGTATGCTAAGTTTACCGGCGCGCTGGTGGAGAGTGAACCGCACTATTTCGGTGGGTCATCGAACTTACATACCGAAAAAATCGATTACGAAGAGATTAAGAAAACGTTCAGTACGCCCGAGGGTGCTGCCGAGTTTGTGCGCGTCACCGGCATTGACACGTTCGCGGCCGCTGTGGGCAACCTGCATGGCAAATATCCGGTGCCGAAGAAGCTCGATTTGGAACTATTGCAGCGCATTCGCGATGCCATAGATTGCAACATTTCACTGCACGGTGGCTCTGGTACCCCCGGCCACTTCTTCGAAAGCGCGGTCAAAATCGGCGTGACGAAAGTGAATATAAACAGCGACATGCGTGTCGCGTACCGCGAGACGCTCGAAAAGACCCTGAAGGAAAACCCCGACGAGTACTCGGTCGCCAAGCTGCTCAACAAGTTCGTCGTCCCCGAAGTCCAAAAAGTCGTCGAAGAAAAACTCGCCACCTTCAACTCCGCCGGCAAAGCTCTAGTATAATATCCGGTATGGGGATGCTCGATAATTTGTTTCAGA
This sequence comes from Saccharimonadales bacterium (SeqCode), assembly GCA_039809105.1. Classification (GTDB taxonomy): domain Bacteria; phylum Patescibacteriota; class Saccharimonadia; order Saccharimonadales; family UBA4665; genus JBDHUJ01. Next base: position 2,328 of record JBDHUJ010000029.1, on the reverse strand, counting down.
ATCTCGATGATATGCTTAAAGACATCGAGGAGGGCGGCTTGGAGCGGCGGCTGGATAACCTTGCGGGTATGCTCGATAACGGCACGAAGCAGATTGTCGAAGTTACGGACAAGGTAGCCAAAGCGCCGGAACGAGCGTTACGGACCGCCGAAAAAACAGCCACCAACATAGAGGTGAAGGTGCGTGCCGTGGAGCAAAAAGTGGAAACCGTCAGTGAACAGGCCGGCGATGTCGTGCGTCGCTCGGCACGCCGGCGCCAGCCTGAACTCTAACCGGCACTGTATTTCGCCATTCATTTTTATATACTCCGCCTGTTGCACAAAAGGCCACACCTGTGGCATTATTACTGCATAAGCAAAAACACTATAAACAACTAAGGGTGGGGACATGTCACAAATAGATATACTGAGCGTCGGCGACATCGTAACAGATGCGTTTATTAAGCTGCTCGACGACCAAGCACATACGTACGTAGACGAAAACGGCGTCAAGACGCTGGCGATGCAGTTCGGCACCAAGCTGCCGTTCGACCATGCCGAAGTGCTCGACGCTGTCGGTAATGCTGCCAATGCAGCTGTTTCCTTCGCGCGCCTCGGTCTGAAGACTGCATTTGATACTAACGTCGGTGGTGATGCTGCCGGCCGTGATATGATTCACGCGCTCGAAAAAGAGGGGATTGACCATCGCTTCGTGCACATCAACCCGAGCAAGAAGAGCAACTACCACTACGTGCTCTGGTACAAGGAAGAGCGCACCATCCTCATAAAGCACGAAGAGTACGACTACCACTGGCCGCACTTCCGCCCCGATGAAATCCCTCGCTGGGTCTATTTTAGCTCCATTTCCAAGAACGCGCTCCCATACCACGACCAAGTCGCCGAGTGGCTCGAAGCAAACCCAGATGTAAAGCTGGCCTTCCAGCCCGGCACGTTCCAGATGGAAGCTGGTGTCGAACGGTTGGCGAAGCTCTATCAGCGTACTGAAGTCGTCGTCCTGAACCGCGAAGAAGCTGTGTTCGTAACCGGTGGTAGCTACGATGATGTCCACGGCCTACTTGACAAGCTCCACGCGCTTGGTCCAAAGATTGCAATTGTAACCGACGGTCCAGATGGCGCTTACGCCTCTGACGGCAACGAGCGCTTCAAAATGCCCCTCTACCCAGACCCAGCTCCACCATTCGAACGCACCGGCGCCGGCGATGCATTTGCATCTACGCTTGTCGCGGCTCTAGCTAAAGGTCACAACCTGGAAAGTGCTTTGCAGTGGGCTCCAATCAACTCTATGTCTGTAGTCCAGAAGACCGGCGCTCAGCAGGGCCTCCTGACCGAGCACGAACTCGAAGAATGGCTCAAAAAAGCCCCCGACTGGTACCACCCCGAAAAGTTCTAGCCCTCGTACTACCATCGGACTAGCCACATAGTACCTATCGGGTCGTACCCGATAGGTAGCGCAATTGGGATAAACTGTAGCTATGGACCCGCAAGACAACGCTAAACCTACTTCCTCGCCCGAGCGGCGGTTGAAGCACGGCATGACGAACATCACGCCAGCGCACGACATACCACAAGAAGAGGCGGCACGCGAAGTGCATGCCGTGCCCGATGTCTACCCGGAGGTTATCCGTCATATACCGGGCAATACGCAAAAGGAACAGCTGCCGACACTCACCGGCGCTCAGCCATTGCCACCGGAAGTCACCCATCGCCGCGTGCGTGAGCGCGTCCAGTCCATGGAAGTGTTTGCGGCGGGAGTAATGGTATATAGCCTCCTGAGCATTTATCTATATACAGTGGTACATAAGACACTAGAACAAGGCAGCGGTTTGATTGCTCTGCCTGGCATGGTCCAATATGTCGCTCTTGGTGGGGCTGTGTTGGCGCTGGTACTGACGTCGGTGTTATGGCTGACTCGCAGCCTGTCCGCGGCCAAAACGGCCTTGCTCGTACAGCTGTGTATCTACGTCGCGGTATTTGTTGCCGCCTTCGTATGTATAGTGTTGAACTTCATCTACTTCTTCTCCGGTGTCGGCCTGCTGGCCTTTGTCTCAGCCTGTTTCTTCCTCTGGACCCGCTCTGTCCGCAACGACGTTACCGCACTCCCTGAATTTCATTGAGCCACCTTGTGTAGCATTCCTTCTCAGCATAACAATAGCGGACTAGCCGCATGATACCTATCGGGTCGTACCCGATAGGTAAGCAGTAGATGGGGGGTTCAGTCAACTAACACGGAACAAGCGTAAACCGCAGGTATTCGGTAGGACTCGCAAACAGCTCCGGGTTGTTGGCCCGGGCCATCCATTCACGGCAGAAATCCTCCAGCCGGCGGGTC
>JBDHUJ010000028.1:0-19485 GCA_039809105.1 Saccharimonadales bacterium (SeqCode) | reverse complement strand
ACCCGCCGGCTGGAGGATTTCTGCCGGGAATGGATGGCAAGGGCCAACCAACCGGAGTTATTTACCAGCCCCACCGAATACTTGCGGTTTACGCTTGTTCCGGGTTAGTTGACTGAACCCGAGGCTGGTAGGAAAGGATGCCAAGGAGCTGGTATACTTAAGGGTAATGTTTGGCAGTGGAAGTTTTAATCTGACATATCTGGTCGTGCTTATCGTTATCATACTCATAGGCATGGTCGTGCACGAGTTCATGCATGCGTTCGTCGGCTATAAGCTTGGCGACACGACGGCTCTGGACGAGGGCAGGCTGACGTTGAACCCGCTGAAGCACATCGACCCGTTCATGACGGTGCTGTTGCCGGCTATTACGATAGCTTTGTTCGGCTTTCCGTTCCTAGCGGCCAAGCCGGTGCCGTTCAACCCGCATCGTCTGAAATACGATGAGTTCGGGGCGGCTATGGTTGCCGCAGCGGGGCCTCTTTCTAACCTTGGGTTGGCAGTAATCGGTGCAGTGCTAGAGGGCTTGTTCCAGACAGGTACGTTCATACACGCATTCCTGACGCTGTTTGTGCAGCTGAATGTCGCTCTATTCGTCTTTAACCTCATACCTATTCCACCGCTGGACGGCTCGCGCGTGCTGTATGCGTTCGCACCAAAACCGCTGCAGGACTTTATGGAGCAGATAGAGCCCTATGGTTTCTTTATCATCCTGGGCTTGGTGCTGCTAGGCGGTTTCGGTGGCTTCCTGGCACATCTGAACCAGTTCGTGCTGAACCTGCTCCCATAAGGTAGAACGAAGAACGTTGAATGTAGAAGATGGACGACCGTGTGTATTTGTCGTCTAGCTTCGCCTTTCTCCGTTCTTCGTTCTATAATGAGAGGTGCTGGGTCACGGGTGTTTCATGCAAATGAATGCTCTGCCGACTAATGATTAACTGAATACTAATCATTAGGGAGTCTTGAAACGTGTGACCGTGGTTGCGCGTGGTAGACACCCACCTGGATCCGTTCAGGTTAATCCCGTCGGTACCCAGCAAAGTAAAAAGTCCAAGATAATCCTTGGACTTTTTACTTGGTCGGGGTGACAGGACTTGAACCTGCGACCTCACGGCCCCCAGCCGTACGCGCTACCAACTGCGCTACACCCCGATATTTGACCTTAGACTATTTTAGCGCAGTTGTATGCTGGGTGCTAATGCTCATGGTAATATTAGTGTATGTGGGAAGAAACAAAACACGGACTTTACAAACAATTTGTCTTCAAAGATTTTCGTGAGGCATGGGATTTTATGCAGCGCGTAGCGGCCGAAGCGAATCGTTTGGACCATCATCCGCGCTGGCAGAACGAGTGGAATGTTGTAGATATTTGGCTGGCGACACATGAACAGGAAATGCGTATTACCGACGCAGACCGTGAGCTCGCAGATGCTATAGATGGGGTTATTAACACCGGTGAAAGTCAGCCATTGGAAGATGATGTTGATAAAAAGACAACACACGTTATTGAGATTCAGTTGTACGCAGACGGTGGTTCGCGAGGCAACCCCGGGCCTAGTGCCAGCGGCTTTGTGTTGCTCGATATGTCGGGTAATGAAGTCTGGCGGGGAGGGAAATATCTTGGTATAACCACGAACAACCAAGCAGAATACCAAGCCTTGAAGATGGGTTTGGAAACCGCACTTGAACAATTTCAGTCACGCGAAGTACACGTGTATATGGACAGCATGTTGGTCGTGAACCAAATGAAGAAAATCTTCAAAGTCAAAAACCGCGACTTGTGGCCCATACACGACAGCATCGTTTCCATGCTGCCACGCTTCCACAAAGTTAGCTTCGACCACGTTCCGCGCGAACTGAACAAAGCAGCTGACGCGGAAGTAAACAAAGCCCTCGACGAAGCCACCAAAGGCTAGCATAGGCAGCGTAGACTCTGAGCGTTCATCGGTACCTATCGGGTCGTACCCGATAGGTACCTACTAAAATACCGCTATTGCTAGCGGTATTTTAGTGTCAGACCATCTGTAAGCCGGGTTTTGTCGAGACTGGTCATCTATCTAGGCCATCTGTTGCCAGACGGCTCAAGCGGGGTCAAATCGGGCTGGCGGGACGCCCGTGAAGTAGTTATAACGTACTCCACCTAGGCCCATTCCTTGCAGCAGACAGGGTTTACCTCCTTCCAGCGTCACCGCTGGAAACTGCGAGCTTTTACCTCGCTCGTTTCACCTTTTCCTCTCCGAAGAGGGGTAGTTTCGTTTCTGTGGCACTTTCCCTAAAGTTACCTTCGGTCGCCGTTAGCGACTGTCTTTCCCTATGCTGCCCGGACTTTCCTCTCGCCGAGGCGAGCGACCAATCAATGATCTGACCACTGTATTATACCTTAAAATAAGCATTTTGACCAGACTTTGAATATGAAAACACCTCGGGGAATCGAGGTGTTTTTTGAATGGGCCGTAGCTTACTTAGCAGCTTTGACGACTGCTTCGAAGGCTTTTGGCTCGTTTACGGCCAGTTCGGCCAGGACTTTGCGGTCCAGGTCGATTTTGGCGGCCTTGAGGCCGGCAATCAAGCGGCTGTAAGTGGTGCCGTTCAGGCGGGCGCCAGCGTTGATGCGGGCATTCCACAGAGCGCGGAAACTGCGCTTCTTGTTGCGGCGGTCGCGGTAGGCGTACTGCAAACTCTTGGTTACGGCTTGTTTACCACGCTTGATGCTCACCCGGTTCGGATGAGACATACCTTTGGTAGCTTTTCTAATCTTCTGGTGTTTTGCGTGTCCAGCAACGCCTCGTTTTACTCTCATAGTTATCTCCTAGTTTATAGTAAGTAGTTGATAGTTTATAGTTCTCGTGGCCGAATTCTATAAACTAAAAACTGTAAACTATCTACTAATTAGGCTCCTAGGTTCTGTTTAATCTTCTTGCTGTCGGCTTTGCCCAAGGTAAGTAAGCCTGCCAGCTGGCGCTTGCGGGCGCCCGTCTTCTTCTGCAAGAAGTGGCTGGCGTGTGATTTGCGGGCGCGAACGCGGCCGTTTTTGGTGACGCGGACGCGGTCCTTGGTTCCGCTATGCGTTTTTAGCTTTGGCATTACAACTCCTTTCAGTCGTAAATTTTCAATTATCATTTTTCAATGGATTATCATTTACCGTTTACCAATTGGAGTTTCAACTGATACACGATAATCGATAATTCATCGATAATGGACAAACGTTAATTGTTAATTGGCTGCTTTAGCGGCCTTGTTGCTTCGTATAACGAATGATAGCTGCTTGCCGTTGAGCTGTGGCTGTTGGTCCACGGCGATGGTATCTCCGAATATATCGTTGATGACACGGTCAGCTAGTTTAAAACCTATATCTTTGTGCGCCAGTTCCCGGCCGCGGAAGAAAAGAGTTATCTTTACTTTGTGACCCGCCTCGAGAAAACCAGTGACTTTCTTCATTTTGACGTCGAGGTCATGGTCGCCAATCTTGAGTCCGAAGCGCATTTGCTTCATATCCAAGCTTTTGGTGTTCCGCTTGTTTGCCTGTTGCTGCTTCGTTTTCTGGTAGTTATATTTGCCCCAATCGACAATTTTCACTACCGGTGGGTCGGCATTTGGCGAAATCTCGACCAGGTCGAGCTCTTGCTCTTCTGCCAGACGCAGGGCTTCTGCACGGCTTAAAATGCCGAGCTGCTTGCCATCGCTGTCTACTACCCGAAGCTGCGGTGCCCGAATTGCTCCATTCAGGCGAGTACTGTTACTGATTACAGGTCTCCTTATGTGTTTTTACGTCACCGAATTATAACAGATATGAACTTCGGTCGCAACAGGGAAATGCGTAACAAGTATCAAGTTCCAAGTTTCAAGGCTCAAGTGGGGCGGCTAGAAGTCCTTGATACCTGAAACTTGGTACTTGATACTTGCCTTAGCCTTCGTGGTAGGCGTGGCTTCGGTACTGCAGGGCTTCGGCGACGTGTTTTGGCTGAATCGTCTCACTTTCGGCCAGGTCTGCAATGGTGCGGGCGACTTTGACACTTCTCATATAGGCGCGGGCCGAGAGGCCGAACTTGTTGGCGGCGGCATCTAAGATGTCTTTGGCAGCAGGGTCGAGCAGGGCACTTTGCTTTATTTCACGGTTCGTCATGTCGGCGTTCAGCTTGGCCGTGCCCTTAAAGCGCTTCGTTTGGCGCTGGCGGGCAGCTTCAATGCGCTGTTTGGCAGTCTGGTGAGTGGTGGTTTCTGGCCGGTCGCTCAAGAGCTGGCTGTTATCTATTTCGTGCACGTCGACGTAGAGGTCTATACGGTCCAGTATAGGCCCGGAGAGCTTGCGGCGGTAGTGGACTATCTGATGTGGCAGGCAGCGGCAAGATTTACTGGTGCGGTAATTGCCACAAGGGCAGGGGTTGGCGGTGCCGACAAAGATGAAGTGAGCGGGGAACTCGGCCGTTTCTTTGGCTCGCGCAATGGTGACGGTACGGGTTTCGAGCGGCTGGCGCAGCGCCTCTACGGTCACGCGACCGAACTCCGGTAGTTCGTCGAAGAGCAGTACGCCACGGTGGCTCAGGCTCATTTCGCCCGGTCGCACAATGTTGCCGCCACCGACTACGGCGACATTACTGGCGCTGTGGTGCGGCGAGCGGAAGGGGCGGGCAGTAACGATGCGGTTGAAGTCGTTGCTGGCTAGACTGTGCAGATGGGTCACTTCAAGCATTTCTTCGCGGGTAAGTGGCGGCAAGAGTCCTGGTAAGACCTTAGCGAGCATGCTTTTGCCAGTTCCGGGAGGTCCGCCGAGTAGCAGGTTGTGGCCGCCGGCGGCACTGATTTCGACAGCTCGCTTGCCGAGTTCCTGGCCGATGACATCGTCTAGGGTCAGCTCTTCGGTGCCAATCTGTTCGGTCTGAGTCGCGATATTTGAGTCGTTGGTGTCTATAACAGGGGTGGTAGAGGCATCGTTCATAAAATTGAACAGCTGGGTCAGGGAAGTGACAGGCACGAGCTTCACATCGGGGACCAGAATGGCCTGCGCCAGATTGGCCTCGGGTATGACAAACAGCTTCAGCCCATGCTGTTTGCCAACAAGCAGCTTGCCGATAATGCCGCGTATGGGCCGGACATCGCCCTCCAGGCCAAGTTCGCCCATAACAGCCGTGTCGCTCAGCCGGCCTTTCACGTAGCCAGTGGCTTGCAACACAGCTGCGGCGATGCCGAGGTCGAAGCCGGTGCTGTCTTTGGGCACATCGGCTGGCGCGAGGTTGATAGTAATGCGCTTGGCTGGCAGCTCCATGTTGCTGCTGCTGAACGCGCTGCGGATGCGTTCTTTGGCTTCGTCGACGGCTTTGTTGGCGTAGCCAACGATTGTTATGCCGGGAATGTTGTTCGACAAATGGCACTCAATGTCGACGACCAGGCCGTGCTGGCCGGTTTCTACCAAACTCTTGACGCTCCGCTCAGTCTTCATTACGCCGGATTATAAAACAAAGAGTATCAAATGCAAATGGCCAAGCACCAAACCACAATGACCAATCAATGCCCGAATAACCAAATTTCTAAATGTCTGATTTAGGTCATTCCTTCATTTAAGCATTTGGTTATTGATTGGTCATTGTGGTTTGGTGCTTGTGACTTGGAATTAAAAACAACCCGCATTGTGTGGCTTGGTACGAGCCGTGCGGATTGTTTTAGATTTTGGAGATATTGTTTTTGCTTTTGTTTGGTAGACCTTCTTGGTAAAACAACGGCCTGCGAGAAGCCGTTGTTTTATCTTTGGTCTTTTTGTTTTTGAGCACTTATTTTGTTCAGTGCTACAGATATAGTATTAAAACAGATGGCGACTGTCAACAAGAAAATATAAGCATTTTGAAAGAAATCTGTGTATAACTTTTGCATCCAAAAATGACCCCTATATAAGCAAAAGCATATTGACAAAATCGCCCATGTGTAGTAGCATGTAAACAGTAAGCCAAAAACAAAAACCATCGTTCCGGACGGTACATCCGAAACAAAAACGCTTACAAGGTATAACGCTCGAACCCCGCTAAACGGGGTGAGAGCGGTCAGTCACAGTTGCAGGCGGCAAGCGCTACATAACTATCATTTTTTGAGCGGATTTGACCGCCTGTGACACCATATTTATCATCAATCGGGTCAGAATGCGCTTTATGTTGTGTAGGCATAGAGCGCATTTTAATTAAGCAAGGGTTCCTATGCGACTAAAACGACAACTCATCCGTACAGCAATCTGTTGGGTAGCATTATCCGGCTGGTTGCTGCTGGTAAATCCTGGCCGTCTGCCAGTCTTCCTGCTGGTGGTACCATTTGTCCTGCTGTACCTCGCTCTGTATGAACTCTGGATATCGTTGGCGTTTGCCTGGCAGCGGTTCACACGGGGAAAGCAGCGGTCCGAGCACGATGTGCGCCAGACGGCCAGATTCGTTGGACTGTTTGCCAGCTTCATAGTTGTGCTCGGGTCGCTTGGGCAACTTGTTCTTAGGGATGTTGTGACGCTCTTGCTCTTGTTCGCCGTGACGTATTTTTATGTCGTGCGTGGCCGCAAAAGAGGGCAGCCCGACTAAAGCATCCCATCCTGGCCTGCTTCTCTCGCGGCGCTTCAAGATGTGACGTCTTCGGTATCTGCCTCCGAACAGATACGTTTGACTACAAACTGGGCGTCGAGAGGTATATACTGTAGGCAGATATGAATCCTACAGATAATCGTGGGTCGGTTTCGGAGCAGTCGAATATGAGTGCTGGTAGTGCTGGCTTGCCGCCGGTTCAGCCTGGCTACAGTGCGCCTGCTGCCCAGCCGGCCGCCGCCGCGCCCCAAGAGCAACAGAGTGTGCTGGATGCAACGCTGCGTCAACTGGCTACGCTTTCGCGGCAGTATGCTGCAGACCCTTATATGCAGACACGGGAAATAGAGCGCTTGAAGGCGGCGTACCTGTACCAGGAATTCGGCCGGACAATCAAAGGAGCGGACAACTAGGATGGCGGCGCTGCTTATCATAGGCGTCATTTTCCTGGCGGCTTTGGTGGTCGCCGGGCCGGTGGCATTCATGAAAATCCGGAAAACCGGCTACGATACGAAGAATTACGAACGGAGCCTTCAGATGGTCCCGCTCCTTATACATCTGCCGCCGGCCAGCGAAGATGCGGAGGCGGGTGGGCGTGACGTGCGTGATGTAATAGACGAGAATATCTCGAAAGCACAGATTATCTATAACATCATTGCCAGCACGACCCAGAAAGGCTTCAAAAACCGGTGGTACGGTCAGAAGCATTTCAGCTTCGAAATAGTCGGTTCCAAGGGTTTTGTATACCTCTATGCGGGTGTGCCAATAGATATGGTCGAAGTAATCAAACAGGCCATAGTCAGCGCCTATCCGTCGGCGCGTCTCGAAGAAGTTGCTGAACACAATATTTTTAACGAAGTCGGCAAGCTTTCGGGGACTGTGGGCGGGGAATTGAACCTCAAGGAATCGTTTGCGTACCCTATCGCGACATATCAGGATATAAAGCGTGACGCGCTACAGGCGCTTCTGAACGCGCTTTCCACGCTTGAACGGGAGGACGGTGCTGCTATACAAATACTGTTCCGGCCGGCCGATAGCTCCTGGCGAAAACAGGCCTCCAGCCTCGCCAGCAAGAAACGTAAAGGTGAAGATAAGGGTATCAATGCGTCGCTGTTGGCCAAGCAGATGGTAACGGCGCTGGTAAAGCCGCCTGAACCCAAAGAAGAAAGCAAACCGAAAGAACTATCCTCGCTTGAACAGTCAGTGCTCGACGCTATCGATGACAAGACTCGTCATACCGGCTTTGAGGTGGCTATACGAGTAGTGGCTTCATCGAACATTTCGCAGCGCTCGCAGGCGATTCTGAACAACATCGTTGCCAGCTTTTCGCTTTTCGACGCGCCAGGCAAGAACGGCTTTACGTATACGCCCGCAAAAGATATGGCAGCGCTCGTCAATGCATATATATTGCGGTTTTTCCCCCAGCAGAAAAAGCGCAATATCTTGAACAGTATCGAAATGGCTACGCTGTTTCATTTTCCAGACCAGAACAGTATCCCGACTTCGCAGCTGGAGCGTCAGGAGTCCAAACAGGTCGATGGCCCGCGTAACATGCCCGATGAGGGCTTATTGCTCGGCTACAACGTGTTCCGTGGCATCAAGAAGCCGATACGCTTGAGTATCAAAGACCGGCAGCGACACATGTATGCGGTCGGACAGACCGGTACTGGTAAGTCAGTGTTTCTGGAAAACCTGGCACTGCAGGACATGATGAACGGCGGCGGATTCGCTTTTGTCGACCCTCACGGCGATACTGCCGAAGCGCTGCTCGCCATGGTACCCAAAGAGCGCACAGAAGACGTCATTTATTTTTCGCCGGCCGACATGGATTACCCGATGGGACTTAATTTGTTCGAAGCGGATAGTCCGGATCAGAAAGATTTTCTTATTCAGGAAGCCCTGAATATGCTGCAGAAGTTGTATGACCCACAACATCAAGGAATCATGGGGCCACGCTATGAGCACATCTTCCGCAATGCGGCACTTGCGATTATGGCCGACCCTGACGGGGGTACATTTATAGATATTCCGAAACTTTTTGTGGACCCGCAATTTTTGAAGCAAAAATTACAACATGTAAAAGACCCAAATGTACTCGATTATTGGCAAAAAGAGTTTCCGGCGAGCCAGCGTTCGAACGAAGCTGGCGAGGTGAACACCTGGTTCGTCAGTAAGTTCGGGGCGTTCCGCAGCAACGAGATGATGCGGAACATAATCGGTCAGACGAAAAGTTCTTTGAACCTGCGGGATATCATGGATAACAAGAAAATCCTCCTGGTAAACCTGAGCAAGGGTAGGGTCGGGGACTTGAACAGCAAGTTGCTGGGTATGATTTTCGTTATGAAGTTCCAGGCTGCCGCGATGAGCCGGGCGAACATACCCGAAGATCAACGCGTGGACTTTTCGCTGTATGTCGATGAGTTCCAAAACTTCTCGACAGACAGTTTCGCAACCATAATGAGTGAAGCGCGGAAGTTCCATTTGAACCTGATTGTCGCCAACCAGTTTACGACACAGCTGACGGATGAAATTCGCGATGCGGTGTTCGGTAACATAGGTACTATCGTCAGTTTCCGTATCGGCCAGAATGATGTCGAGGCATTGAGCCGGTATTTCCAACCGGCATTCAGTGGCGACGACCTCCTGCGTGTGCCGAATTACAATACCATAGTACGGACGCTTATAGGTGGTGTTCCGACGCAACCGTTCAGTATGGCGACATTACCGCCGCTCGGTAACCCGAACCCCCAGCTCGCTATGGCGCTGAAACAGCTTTCTGCCGCCAAGTATGGCAAACCGAAAGCTGTTGTCGAAAAAGATATCTTTGCGCGTATGACGACGCAGACGCCTGCGCAGCCGGCGATGAGCAACCCGTTCGGTGCAGCGCCCGGCAACACTATGGGTATGCCGCCAGCTTCCGGTGCGCGGCCCACGGCTGGAACTGCTGCGGGCGCAGCGCCTGCGCCCGCACGGCCGTCCGCTCAAGGTTCGTTCCTGGACGAATGGCTTGCCAAGCAGCGTGCCAGCCTGCCGACGCCGCCAATCGGCAACACTCGTGCAGCTATGCCGTCGCAACAACCGGTGGCACAGCCTGCCTTTAGCGGTCCGATAGCGGCGCCAGCTCCATCTGCTCCCACCGTGCCGTCCGCGCCATCGCTTGAACCTGCCCGGCAAACAGAAGCAGAAGTCATGGGCAATATTTCCAGCGCACAGCTCGACCAGCGTGAAATCGACGACATTGCCAAAGAACTGAAGCGTAGTCTCAAGGCCCCCAAAGCACCAGCGTCGGCTACTGCACCCAAGCCAGAGTCTGCGCCGAAAGTTCAGGCGAGCGAGGCTCCCAAGGCAGACGTACTATCGACAAACGAAGGCGTAATCCACCTGAAGGCCAAGGTGCCGAAAGAAGGGGAACCTGACCCCGACGACACCATAATCATCGACAATGACGGCATGCTTCGCATAAAGGGCGAGCCCGCCGAAGGCGAAGCTGACGCGTAAGGTGTAAAAGCTTTGTCAAAACAGACAGAGCAGGGTATACTATTAGGTAGTAACAAGCTGGCCTCAAACTGGTGGATGGGGCTGGCGTAATATCTAACGAGGATGAGGCGAGGGATAAATCGTGGCTGATAAGAAACAGTATTCTGCTGACCAGATTCAGGTGCTTGAGGGCTTGGATCCAGTACGCAAGCGCCCCGGCATGTACATCGGGTCTACTGGTGTAGAGGGTCTGCACCATATGGTATGGGAAATCGTAGATAACGGCATAGACGAGGCGTTGGCTGGACACGCAGACCACGTTATCGTAGAGATGCTCGAGGATGGCGGTATAACGGTCTTTGACAACGGACGTGGCATACCAACCGACATTCACCCAAAAACCGGTAAGAGCACCGTAGAAACGGTTCTGACGGTCCTGCACGCCGGCGGTAAGTTCGGTGGTGGCGGCTACAAGGTCTCTGGCGGTCTGCACGGTGTGGGCTCAAGCGTCGTAAACGCACTATCTACTCGGCTTATCGTCAACATTTACCGCGATGGCAAGGTTCACCACCAGGAGTATACGCGAGGTGTGCCAGATGGCGACCTGGCTGTTGCCGGCAAGTCTCCAGCCGACCGACCGCACGGTACCGAGATTACGTTCTACCCCGATGCTACCATCTTTACCGAAACGCAAGCGTTCAACTATGACACTATCCTTGACCGTCTGCGTCACGCAGCCTACCTGACCAAAGGTGTGCGCACCACACTGGTAAACCACTATACCGGCCAGCGCTACAGTTTCTATTTCGAGGGTGGCATCCAGAGCTACGTCAAGCACCTGAACATCGGCAAAGAACCGGTCGATGAAGACGTATTCTACGTCGACAAGCAGGTCAAAGACAGCCAAGTCGAGATTTCCATGCAGTACACCGACAGCTTTACCGAAACCATCAAGCAGTTCGCTAATAATGTAGTAAACCCCGAGGGCGGCTCGCACCTGACTGGTTTCCGCGCTGCACTGACACGTATCATCAACGACTACGCCCGCAAAAATGGCCTCCTGAAGGAAAAAGAAGAAGCCTTGAGCGGCGAAGATACCCGCGAAGGCCTGACGGCCGTTATTCTCGTAAAGCTGCCGGACCCACAGTTCGAAGGCCAGACCAAGGGTAAACTAGGTAATCCGGAAGTCCGTGGCTACGTCGAAAGCGTTATGAACGAGTACTTCAGCTATTACCTCGAAGAGCACCCGGCGGTCGCCAAGAAGATAGTAGGGAAGGCGCTGCTGGCTGCCCGTGCCCGTAAGGCTGCCCGCGCTGCCCGCGAGAACATCATCCGTAAAGGGGTGCTTGACGGCGCTTCTATGCCGGGCAAACTGGCGGACTGTTCTTCGAAAGACCCGGCAGCTAGCGAAATCTACCTGGTGGAGGGCGACTCGGCCGGCGGTTCTGCGAAGACCGGTCGCGATAGCAAAACACAGGCTATCCTGCCACTTCGTGGTAAAGTTCTCAACGTTGAGCGTGCGCGTTTGGACAAAATGCTCGCCAACAACGAAATCCTGAGCCTTATAAAGGCACTTGGCGTGGGTATAGAAGATTCGTTCAGTCTCGATGGTTTGCGTTATCACCGGATTATCATCATGACCGATGCCGACGTCGACGGTAGCCACATCGCAACGCTACTGATGACGTTTTTCTTCCGTTATATGAAAGAAGTCGTCGATGGCGGCCACGTGTACCTGGCCAAGCCGCCACTGTTCGAGCTGGTAAAACCGGGCCGAAAGAGTAGCGTGTTTATATATGACGAGGCCGAACTTGAGACCAAGCTGGATGAGCTCATCGCTGCGCGCAAGAAAGAAGGCTTGAAGGTAGACGAAACTACTGAGCGTTTCCGCCAAGCCGGCTTCATAGAGCAGAAGCGCTACAAGGGCTTGGGCGAGATGGATGCTGAACAACTATTCGAAACAACCATGAACCCAGAAAAGCGTGTGCTCGTGCAGGTAAAGGTAGACGATGCCGAAAAGGCAGACGCTATCTTTAACAAGTTGATGGGAACAGAGGTAGAACTGCGTAAAAACTTTATTCAGGCCAACGCAAAGTTTGTAAAGGATTTGGACATTTAGTATGGCAGACGTAGACGAAAATACATCATTGGTACCAAGTGACGATAACGAAATCGACCAGCCTAGTGCAGCTCATGCGGCAGATGTAGAAGTCCTGACCGGCTTTGACCACTCCCGTTTAGTCGAACGACGCACGGTCGAGAATGTCATGGAGGACAACTACCTGCGGTATTCCATGTCGGTCATCATCGACCGTGCACTGCCGGATGTCCGGGACGGTCTAAAGCCCGTACATCGTCGTATTTTGTACAGCATGAACGAGGACGGCCTGCGTAGCAGTAGCCGCCACCGCAAGAGTGCTAATGTTGTCGGTGCGGTAATGGGTAAGTATCACCCGCATGGCGACTCGTCTATTTACGATTCGATGGTCCGTTTGGCACAGCCATGGGCGACGCGCTACCTGCTCGTAAACGGGCAGGGTAACTTCGGTTCGATGGATGGCGACCCACCGGCCGCTATGCGCTACACCGAAGCCAAGATGCATCGCCTGGCAGACGAATTGTTACAGGACATCGACAAAGAAACCGTCGATTTCCGCGACACGTACGATGGCGAAAACCAAGAACCAACGGTGTTACCAGCCAAGCTGCCGAACCTGTTGTTAAACGGACAACTAGGTATCGCTGTCGGTATGGCAACCAACATTCCGCCGCACAACCTTGGCGAAGTAGTTGACGCGACGGTCTATAAAATCGACCATCCAGACGCGTCGCTTGATGACCTGCTGCAGTTTATAAAAGGCCCAGATTTCCCGACTGGTGGCGTTGTGTATGGCGCTGCTTCCATCCGGAATGCCTACGCAACCGGTCGTGGCGGGCTCATAACCCGGGGTATCGCCGAAATAGTCGAAGGCACCAAGAAGGGTCGCCAGCAGATTGTCATCACCGAAATCCCCTATGCGTTGAACAAAGAAAGCTTGGTCATAAAGATTGCCGACCTGGTGAACGCCAAGGTAATTACCGGTGTGAGCGATGTGCGTGACGAATCGGCTCGCGGCAATGTGCGCATCGTCATCGACCTCAAGAAGGACGCGTACCCCAAGAAGCTCCTGAACCAGCTCTACAAACTCACGCCGCTGCAGACCAGCTTCCACTACAACATGATGGCTCTGGTCGACGGCATACAGCCACGCGTGCTTGGGCTGGTTGACATTCTGGGCGAGCATATCAAGCATCGCCAGATAGTGGTGCGTCGTCGTACCGAGTACGAACTTCGCAAGGCTAAGGACCGTGCGCACATCTTGGAAGGCTTGAAGATTGCGCTCGACAACATCGACGAGGTCATCAACACCATCCGCGCCAGCCAGACCACCGAAGAAGCTGCCGCCAACCTCATCAAGAAGTTCAAGCTCAGCGAAATCCAGGCCAAGGCTATCCTGGCCATGCAGCTGCGCACGTTGGCCGGCTTGGAACGCCAGAAAATCGAAGACGAGTTGGCGGAGCTGCGAAAGATTATCGCCGAACTTGAAGCCATCCTCGCTGACGAGCAAAAGATTCTGGACATCATTAAAAATGAGATGCTGGAGCTCAAGAAGCAGTACGGTGACGAGCGCCGCACGCAGGTGATTGCCAACGAGCTGAACCGCCTGAGCGACGAAGACCTGGTCCCCGATGAGCAAGTGGTCGTAACCTTGACGAGCGCCAACTACATCAAGCGCAGCCAGATTGCCGACTACAAGCGCCAGGGTAGGGGCGGCAAAGGCCGCCGCGGTATGGCGACTCGCGAAGAAGACGTCATAGAACACGTCGTCAACGCATCTACGCACGATTTCCTGCTGTTCTTTACGAATAAGGGCCGCGTCTTCCGCCTGAAGACATACGAGGTTCCTGCGGCCTCTCTGAGCGCCAAGGGCGTCGCCATAGTGAACTTGTTGCAGCTGCAACCAGAAGAGACCGTCAGCGCCGTCATAAACGTCTCTAAGACGCACGATGCCAAGAATCTCATTATGTGTACCATCCGTGGCGTGGTGAAGAAGACGCCCTTCGAGCAGTACCAGAATGTCCGCACCTCTGGCCTTATCGCCATCAACCTCGACGATGGCGATGAACTGAAGTGGATTCGCATGACCAGTGGTGACAACGAAGTCGTTATCTCGACCTCTCAGGGTCAGGCAATTCGCTTCCACGAGAAGGACGCTCGCCCGATGGGCCGCGTTTCCCGCGGCGTCCGGGGCATTCGTCTTCGTACCGACGACCATGTCATCGGTATGGATATCGTCGAAGCTGGCAGTAGCATATTCGTCATCTCGAAGTATGGTTACGGTAAAAAGACCAAGGTTGCGCAGTTTACGCCACACGCTCGTGGTGGTGTCGGCATCCGCTCGGCAGTTGTGAATGCCAAGACTGCTGAACTGGTCGGTGTGAAGACCCTCGGTGAAGACGATGACCAAGAGGTGATTATCATCTCTCGGAACGGCCAGACCATCCGCCTCGGCATCAAAGACATCCCAGCCCTCGGACGTGCTACCCAAGGCGTCCGCATCATGCGCTTGAACGATGGCGACGAGGTTGTCAGCCTAGCCTTAGTAGACAAGAGCGAAGAACTTGAAGACGAGGATGAAGTCGTTCTCGAAGCTCCTGAGACACCTGCAACGTAGCTATTGGACTGCTAGGTAGTTCCAGGTGTACGTCGTGCTATCCGTTGGTGTAGTGTTTGTGCCGATAGTGAAGTCGGTGGTTGTGGTAGTGCTGTTATCGACGTAGGCTCCCAGGCCTAGTGTGGCGCTACTGCCGGGGGTTAGGATAATGCGTGGAGCAGCCGCAAAAGCGGTTGCGAAGGTTACGGTGGCTAAGTCACCGCCACTAGCGCAACCAGTGCCAGTGGTAACCGATATAGTTCCGCTGGTGTCATTGCCGGTCACGGACACTGTGGGCGTGGTGCAGGCTGCGGTGCCCGCAGTACTGGCTGGCGCTGTGCCTGCGGTTATGATGTGTCCACCGACGGTAATATTGCCGGTGGAGACAAGTGATGTAATTGTAACAACACTATTCGTCGTATCGACCGTAAGTATACTGCTGGTGCCGGCGGCATTCTGGATGCGGAAGGCTGTCGTCGAATTGTTGACGTTTTTGAATGTTGTCGCGCCGTTGTTGTCGATGCTCAGCTTGGTGGAGCCGGCATTGCTGTCCTGGACCAGAAAGCTATCGGATTGGGCGGTAATCTTGCCGCCGGAGTTAAAGTTCGTCAGCGACACCTTGCTGCCGTCCCCGTTGGTCGACAACACTTGCTGACCGTTGTAGCGGAGCGATCGGCCATTCGACAAGTTTATATCGCCGGCGGCTATGTCGAGTTTGTAGGCGGGTGTTGTTTTACCGATGCCGATACGGCCGTTCTGGGTGTCGATATTGAAGATGGTCGTGGTGCCGGCAGAATTCTGCACCCTGAACGCTGTCGTTGAATCTTCGGAATTCTGGAACAGTGTCTGACCCGTCGGGCCGATGACGATGCTGGCGCTACTGAGGGCGCCCGAGGTACCGGCGCCGAGCAGATAGTTCAGGTAGATGTTGTGGTTATTGTTGCCGGGGAAACAGCCCTGCGTCTGGAAGGGGTTCGGCATCGAGCCGAAGGGGCCGTACACAAAGCAAGATACTTGGTTGCCGCCGACGTACGGCCAGGTAACGGTGGTACTGTCGGTGTCGACGGCAAGCCAGTAGGTCGTGTTGGCCTGGAGGTTCGTGTTGGGTATGGTCACCGTCTGCCAACCGCTGGTACTCATAGTTACAATGGTACTGGTGGCCAGAAGTGCACTTGGCTTACTCGGTATGTCACCGTCGTCATCGTAGAGTGCTACCTGCACGTGGTCACCGGGAGTCACGTTGGCGTAGTAGACTGCGATGGAAGTCGCGGTACCACCGAC
The DNA here is from genome assembly GCA_039809105.1 of Saccharimonadales bacterium (SeqCode). Taxonomy (GTDB): domain Bacteria; phylum Patescibacteriota; class Saccharimonadia; order Saccharimonadales; family UBA4665; genus JBDHUJ01. The sequence goes on along the minus strand of JBDHUJ010000028.1, from coordinate 3,488 downwards.
AGCACCAGTGCTGACCTTGTGGGCGATGCGCTCGTCTTTCCAGCCCGGACCTTCAAATGAATTAGCCAGGGTAGTCAACCCCAGCGTAGCGGGCGTACCTGCCGCGATAGTCTGCTGGGCGGTAGCTCCGGCCGGGTTGACGTACAGTGTGCCGCCATCGCTGCTGATGACAGTCGTTTGTAGTTTGCCGACAGCACCCGTACCAGAGACGTTGAAGTTTCCTGTTTGCTGTGTGCCGGGCGTCGCGGGTTGTAGCTGTACACCGGCACCGGAGCCAGTCAGGACATTGTGGGTAGTGTTGTTGACGTTCGTGATATTCGTAACGTTGCTATTGCCGACGGCCACGAACTTGCTGCCGTCGTAGTAGCTGAGTTGTTTGCCGGACTTATCGAAGTAAATCTGCCCACTTTGTGGGTCCGATGGCTCGACGCTGGGGTTCAGCACCACCGAGCCGGCCACCTGCAGCCGGCCGTTCACCTGCAAGCTCGGAGACGCTGCGTCGGTAGTGTCTGATTTCTGTAGGTCCGTGAGTGGCAGTTTTACCAACCCAAAATTGCCAGATTGCACGAGTGTATTACCACCGCCCCGGCGCACTACCATAAAGATGGCGCCGCCGAGCAGCAGGCATATAGCGAGGCCTATGGCGGCCAATCGCAGGCCATAGCCACGGCCGTGTTTGACCACGATGTATTCGGGTTTTTGAGCATCGGGCAGGGCGCCTTCGTTTTGTACTGCATCGAGCGAAGCAGTAGCAATAGCCGTATCGGCAGATACGGTACCCGAGTCCTGGGGTGGTGCAGCGATTTCCTGGTCCATTTGTTTTTATTTTTTGGATACTGCTTATAGTTTACAGCACAGAGGTGGCCGCTGCAAACAAATTAGGACTTACTCAGAACGGACAGGTCGCTTTCCATCCCGGACTGCACCATTCTGCGTAAGTCCTAAAAATCGTTTTGTTCAAACGACCAGAATCAGATAGGCCGCAAGCAGTGTTACGCCGGCGGTGACCCCAGCGATAGCGATGGTTTGGTAAAGACTCTTGCGGATATCGTGCGCTGCCAGAGGATTCCGCCCCAGCGAAATCATGGCCGACTTGGTCGAGATGTACAGGAGTACAGTTATGCCGACGAAGCTAATGAGCAGCAATATGCCCGAAGCCAGCAGGCGTACTAGTGAGACGGGTCGGCCGGCGACACTATTCGCAGTCCGCTGGACGAATGGCGGCAGAAAGTTGCTCCCCGGCGCCTGGTAGTAGGCGACACCGACTTGCAGCGGTATGTACCCGATGTGCACGGTGTGCGAAGCACCCTTGGTGTCTTTGATGGCCTTGCTCTGACCTTTGGAACCGTCAAATTTAATCTGCGCAGTGCCGACGATTTGACTGTCAGAGCTGGCGCGCATGCCGACACCGGCGATGGGCGAGACGGTTATCTTGTCACTGGCGCCTATAGGTCCGTTTATGTCACTGACCAGTACACTGGTAGTGCCGCTGAGTACCACATGGACTTCAGTGCTGCTGCCGGATATAACCAGCAGCGGGTCTTTGTCGACCACACCGACCAGCCGCTTTGCCGTATCGGTGCTGGCTAGTTCGACGCTCCGTGAATCGCCTGGCTTGGTGCTCACCAGCGCGCCGGCAGCGATTTGACTACCCGAACTAGCCTGGAAATCTTGTGCGATGGTCTGGCTGCTGCTGGCCTCTGCCAGTGGTGCTAGGTAGAGTAGTGCACAGCAAACAGCGAGCACCAGCAATGCTATGTGCCGCTTACTTGGGAGATACCGCTGAAGCGGCAGGCCGGGCGCACGTTCCATTTACCACAGCATAGCATAAGCGATATGTCCTGGGGTAGGGTGTGTTTGTGCGGGTTATAGTACCGGTGGACTTACGGTAGATAGGCATAAGCAGATAAGATGATGCATGAAATACAACAAAGTAGGGCAAATATATCCTTGACACGCGGCGTTCTAACCGCTAGAATTAGTTCCTAGTGCTTCAGAGGTGTCTATATAGGTGTCCCCGATTAGCCCGCTGAGACGAACGTTAAAAATTGAATAGTGCAAATCAACGTCAGTTCACGATATGTGAATTGTTTTAGATGTTTTTAACAAAACAGTAATTTCTGTTAACTCGTAAGAGACGATAGAAAATTAAGTCAGTTTCGACTGATGCTAATGACAAATTCTTTTGATGATTAACTTCATCTTTTTTGGAGAGTTTGATCCTGGCTCAGGATGAACGCTGGCGGCGTGCCTAATACATGCAAGTCGAGCGGCAACATGTCCAACACTTTGTGTTGGAATCACCAAGAACCAAGCCACAATGACCAAGCAAGCACCAATGACCGAATGCCACAATTCCCAAATTAGGGAATTTGTCATTTAGAAATTTGGAAATTGATTGGTAATTGGAATTTGATAAATTGGTCATTCCTTCCAACATGAAGTGTTGGATGATGGCGAGCGGCGGACGGCTGAGTAACACGTAGGAACGTACCCCAAACTGAGGGATAACTGCTCGAAAGAGTAGCTAATACCGCATGTGCTCCAAGGAGTAAAGCTTCGGCGGTTTGGGAACGGCCTGCGTCCGATTAGCTTGTTGGTAAGGTAATGGCTTACCAAGGCGACGATCGGTAGCTGGTCTGAGAGGATGACCAGCCAGACTGGGACTGAGAACGGCCCAGACTCCTACGGGAGGCAGCAGTAGGGAATTTTCCACAATGGGGGCAACCCTGATGGAGCAACGCCGCGTGCAGGATGAAGGCTCTTGGGTCGTAAACTGCTTTTATCTGTGACGAATATGACGGTAGCAGATGAATAAGGATCGGCTAACTCCGTGCCAGCAGCCGCGGTCATACGGAGGATCCAAGCGTTATCCGGAATTACTGGGCGTAAAGAGTTGCGTAGGTGGCAGAGTAAGTCTGTAGTGAAAGCGTTCGGCTCAACCGAATACACATCATGGAAACTGCTCAGCTAGAGGATGAGAGAGGTTATTGGAATTCCCAGTGTAGGAGTGAAATCCGTAGATATTGGGAGGAACACCGATGGCGTAGGCAGATAACTGGCTCATTCCTGACACTAAGGCACGAAAGCGTGGGGAGCAAACGGGATTAGATACCCCGGTAGTCCACGCCGTAAACTATGGATGCTAGCTGTTATAGGTATCGACCCCTGTAGTAGCGAAGCTAACGCGTTAAGCATCCCGCCTGTGGAGTACGGTCGCAAGACTAAAACATAAAGGAATTGACGGGGACCCGCACAAGCGGTGGAGCGTGTTGTTTAATTCGATGGTAAACGTAGAACCTTACCCAGGTTTGACATCCTTGGAATTTTGCCGAAAGGCGAGAGTGCTTTATTGAGCCAAGTGACAGGTGTTGCATGGCCGTCGTCAGCTCGTGTCGTGAGATGTTTGGTTAAGTCCATCAACGAGCGCAACCCTTATGGTCTGTTGTATTTCTCAGGCCAGACTGCCCTGGCAACAGGGAGGAAGG
>JBDHUJ010000027.1:0-22612 GCA_039809105.1 Saccharimonadales bacterium (SeqCode) | reverse complement strand
AAGTGTTGGGCGAGCGGTTGGTGAGGCATATGTGTTCCTTGTTTGTGTTACAGCTCCTAGCATAGCGGAAAAAGAAAAGGGCTTCCTGGCGGAAGCCCTTTTCATATGCGATTGCCCTGGGTATGGCAGGAAATAAAATAGACACATAATTGCCTATGTGTCTATTTTATTGGCAGGGGCGGCCAGACTCGAACTGACGACACCCGGTTTTGGAGACCGGTGCTCTACCAACTGAGCTACGCCCCTATAACAGCGAGTTATTATACCTTAATTTGTCTTCCTTGAACACTTCACCCACTTTAGTAATTATAACAACATCCACCAAGATACGGCGACATTCTGCCTCTTAAGCAGAATGTCGAATCCTCGTCTCCTTCGCCACAAGCGATCCTAAGCGGCACATGGAATCATCCTCGAGAAACGGTGCCGTTAAGTCGACTCCACCGGCCGCAATGCACATACCGAGAGGACGCCCAATTTCACCAAGGACCGCCACACGGCTTCCCCGGACAGCCCCCGATCTACGAACAAGCCGTCGGCGCTTAACCTTGCCTAGAACAGTAACTCCAAGCAGAAGCCGTCCGCCTCTACCTCCAGGGACAGTCCGCCGCCAGAGTCGCCGACCGACTCAACTGCTCCCCCGACCACGTCCTTGGCCTGCGTCCGAAAAGCCGGTCACCCCGTCAGACCACGCGTCGGTGGCCGCCAACGCGTGTATCCTTTGTGTTTGCCGGGCCGGCTCATCTCGAATGCCTAACAGGAGGTTCATGCCCCAAACGCTCGCGCTATCGGCTTCAGCAACTTCGATCCAGGGGGGGACGGACTCAATGTCCGCCAACCCCGGTCGGAAAAAAGGCTGATCACGAGAACGGTCGCCATCAACGTCCAGATTTGTACCGTGTTGCGACACGAGGCTTTCAATCACTACGTCGGCATCGGTCAGAAGATGCGGGCCGTCGCTCATGTCGTGCGCACTGAGGCGGAGACTCGTATCAGTCACGCTTGGTCATGCATTGGTGCCGAACGCTGCCGATCGGGGCCGGCTTGCAGCGAGCGAAGTCCCTACACACCCGCCTGTGGGACCGATTTCTCCTTCTCGTATCATGCGTCGGACGGCTTGGTCGGCTCCAACGGCGCGCCTACATCGGACTCGTCTACGGAGTCGCGATGATAGACAAGTTACAACGCTGTAATTTCTGCGGTGGAATGAGCCTCGGAAGCAGACCCTGCGGCGCTTGTCCGCACTACTCGATTGACAAGGATTGCCGTGATGGTGTTAACTGTGAGTAGTTATGAGTTCGGCGCAACTACCCAGTACCAATCCTGCAGACGAACGACGACCAGCATGTGGCCACACCTTAGACTTGCCGCCCCCGCAGTTTGCCGAAGTGCCAACCCCGGAGTCCGCGCCAGCACAACTCGGGGACTCAGTGAAGCGTCTCACCGAGCTGGCTATCGACTCGACTCAACTTCATACCGGTGTGGGCGCTGACATGAATGCACCAGCCCGGCAGCATAATTCTCCGTCAACCTCCTCGAGCGATCCAAATGACGTGGTCGAACGAATCTCCTACCTGTATGAGCTTGTTCTTGAGACAGAAAGATCTGGGTCCCGTGACGGCCGGACATTCAAGAGCCTCGGAACGAATCTTGAGGTCGACGGCTCAAGACCTCCAAAGGGCTAGTACGCTGTCCGAGCGTCCATCAAGGTGGAAAATAGATGCCTCCCACTGCGCAACCCGGGTTCTTTGATCGGATTAGCACCCAAGAGGTCCTAAAACGGATCGCGCAAAAGCGTGATGCGCAATGTCCGCGAACAACTCTACGCAACCAAAGTCGCCTTGTTGGCAGTGCTGTTCACATTCGTTGGACTGCTGGCCTTGGTCGCGGGTGCGGTTCCGAACCTGCCGCATGGCTGGCATTGGCTGCACGAAGCCGTCACCCAAAACATCGCCATGGCGCTCTTCACCACGGGCTTGGTCGTCGTGGCCTTCACCTACATCGACGGCAAGGACAAGGAGGCCCGCGATGCCGAACGCATCGGTCACGCGGTCGAGGACAAAGCGCCGGCGATCGTGCAGGCCGTGCTCGACGGGCTGACCGCCAGCCCGGACAACATGAAGCTGCTGGCCGCCGACCAACAGGACCAGCTCATCCGAAATGCGCTGGCAGCCCGGCTCGGCGACACCGGATTCGCCACCGAGGTCTACGACGACATCCGTGACCAAGCTGTCCGCGCCGCCGAACGCTGGCACGACCTGAACGTCGAGATCCGCCTGTCACCTCTACCCATGGGTAGAGGGAGCACCGCAGGTGCTCCCTCTGGTTCGCATACCGGCCTGTTCTCGGTCACGGTGCGCTGCGAGTACACCGTCGTCCCGCGGCACGCCACCAGGCACTTCGTGTGCGTCTCCGACAAGCAGGAATACCGGGAACTCACCGCCGAGCCCGGCAGCACCTCGGCTTGGTTCCTGTCGCCGCGGCCGGGAGTCGACACCTCGACGCGCGAAGCCTTCGAACTCGTCCAGTTCACCGTCGACGGCCAAGAGCAACCGACACGCGGCATCCAGGTCGATTTGGACTACAGATACGTCGACATCACCGCCATCAGCGTCATCGACCCCATCGCTAGCAACCCCCCAGGCACGATCACCCGGAGCCCGAAGAACGTCCCTGGGCGGACGATGAATGTCGAGTTCGAAGGCTAGGCGTTCCCGCGGAGTGGCGCGGCGATCGTATGGTCGAGCACATCGAGCGACAAAATCTCCGAGCGATGATCCGTCGACTGTCCATCGTTATTCCCTGAGTGCACGGCCGACACCTTCGAAATACAACCTGCCACTCAGGGAAAGCTCGTTATGCCGTCGATCAGGACCAACGAAGTAAGACGGACGGGTTCGAACCATGTCACGCTACGAGTCATGGTAGCTAACGACCGGTGGCCCTATGGCCTATCGGGTACACCGGGAATTCCATGGACGTGAAACCAAACCGCTATAACCATGCCTCAGCAATTGGGCAGCCTAAATGGACTTCCCGCCGGAACCTCCGAATGATCCATTACTAGCTCTTGACCATACCGGGATCAAAGTAGTATATTCGATACATATAACCAAATCGCCACTCCGATGAACCAACGATATACCCCAGAAAACCCCAACGCCCCGCCTCCGAATGAACTGGGATGGCGGCCTCTATCGGATGCAGAATCTCTTGCTGGCGCCCTTCTCTCCATACGATACGGCAGAAACATTGCGAAGAATATACTCTCCTTGCCCGAAGACTTTACGGCTCCGCAGACCCCCTCTGGCGCTCCAACCAGCGCTGAATGAGGTCATCGCCAAAAAGCGTCTCGCCAATCGCGATTGCGGCAACTTTCTCCGAGCCTGGATCTGAGCCGAAAATCTCCTCAAGCAGTTGTTTCCGCTCGCCTGCAATGCGGACAAAATCATCCAGGTAATGCTCGAGATGAGAATCAAGGTCCTCAGAATCCGTGCAAGCCTGGGTGACTACGAACCAGTGCTCGACCGTCTGGTGGCTTGACTCCACTAGCCTAAGCACCTCCTGACGCACTCCTAACACACGTGCTCGGCTAGCATCTGACCCAAAGTTATCCAGCGAGTCTCGCAGCCCGATCAGTAGGTCAACAATTGCCGTTCGTACAGCGGTTGCCGATTCACCGTTGGCGCGACAGCGCTCCCGAAAGGCGTTACCGGGTCTGGATAACGCCCGCGTTAGTGCCACGGCCCGGGCCCTCGGACGGCTGGCGTGATCACCGCCCTCCTGGTGCTGCTCGGCCTCCTGGTCGTGGCGGCCATCTGCCTGTGGCTCGCGGCGCTCCACGAGGAACGCGAGCGTCAGCGCCGTGAGCTGCAGCGTCGCCTTATCGTCCAGGCCGCCGAGCAGCGGATGCAGGCCATCGACCGGGCGGCGCTGAACGCCATGTTCGACGCGATCCGCGGGCGGTGGCAGCGACCACTTGGCCTCGACGGCCCACTGAGCGCCATCCGGGCCTGCGCGGCGGACGCGGCCTCCCCGACCATCGTGTTGGTGGAGCTTACGGGGTTCGAACCACGGACCTGAGCCATGTGATTGTTGTGAAATTGTATTTTTATGGCATAGCTATTGCGTTTGGGGAGTAGAAGGAGAATGATGCGAGAGTAAGGAGGAATGTGTATGGTAGGTACTTTACGCACATACAAAAATTTGCCCGTCAAACAAATCCACCTAGACCCAAAGCAACCCCGAAGCGGCTATGCAGTCGAGGGAGACCGGAACCGCCTTCGCCAATCCATAAAATCGATTGGCATTCAAAATCCGCTGCTCGTCATGGAAAACGACCCTGGTACCTACATGATTATAGATGGCCATCGTCGATTTCTTTGCGCCAAGGAGCTGGGAGCAGAAGAACTGCCCTGCATAGTCCTGGACAAACTGCACAAATCCGAGCTGGAAACAGTCCGCTACGAAGTGCAGAACAATCGGCGCGCTTGGCGGCCCATAGAACGAGCAACGGCTCTGGAACGCATCCGGAGCGCCCACAGCTTTGGCACCGTAAAGCAGCTTGCAGATTTCGTACACCTTTCGGAAACGACAGTCGCACAGGTCATGCTCCTACGCGAGCAAAATGTGACACACCTAGAGCTATGGCACGAATACAAGCTCAGTGAAGCGTTTCAGCACGCCATGACACGGCTTCTCCCGAAGCTCCGACGTGTGGGTGGCATAGAGACAGAGGAAGTAATGGTTAGAATTCTCGAGAAAATACGCTCGGGAACAATTGCCAATGCAAAGGAACTGACCGCCCTGGGAAGCGTGTTTACACGCTTTAGCCAGTTTGAAGCTCAGCTCTCTAGCTTCCTGAACAAGCCGGCCATGAAAGTCCGCGAGCTTACCAGACAAACGCTTATTAGCGGCTTTACGTTGCACGTGGAACAAGTATATGAGTTTACACAGCGGCGTCTCATCGCTCGTAAGCAATTTTCTGAAAGTGAGCTCCGAAGCCTTCGGGAACTCTGTGTATTACTCGAAAAGGTAGTGCAGGAATGATTTTGTCAGACACAACCAAACAAGCTGTGGCATACTATCGCCACTCCGCAGAAGACAAGCAGGAGAACTCTATTGCCATTCAGCGCGAGCAAGTCGAACAGTTCGCAGTCGAAAACGGCATAGAGATAATCGGTGAGTGTATCGACGACGGCGTAAGTGGCCTAACAGCGCATAGAAAGGGGTTCCAAAATCTATTGCAAGATTGGGTAGAGAATGACTCGGTACAATTCGACTATGTACTAGTGTTGGACGTTTCCCGGTTCGGTAGATTCCAGAACCCCGACGAGGCAGGCGCATATGCGTTCCGGTGCTTTATGAAAAGCAAGCCTGTCATCTACATAAAACGTGGCTTCCCACGCCCCGGCGAAGAGCTGATGTACAGCTTAACTGACGCCGTAGAACGGGTAGCTTCGGGCAACTATTCGCGCGAACTGAGCGATAAAGTATGGCGTGGTCAAATGAAGGTTACGCAACAAGGCTATAGCGCAGGCGGAAGCGCCCCTTATGGCCTGCGGCGTATCCTCTTGGACGAAAACAAGCAATACTTACAAGATCTATTACCCGGGCAACACAAGGTTATTGCCAACCAGCGCGTCACACTAGCCCCTGGCAATAAACGTGAGATACAAGTAGTTCAGAAAATCTTTGACTTATTCGTGCTTAAGGCATACAGCGTGCAGGAAGTTGCATGGTGGCTTAACCACCGTCACATATCCAGCCCCATGGGAAGGACATGGCACGAAGCGACCATTAGGGCTATACTGAAAAACCACAAGTACACTGGCTGCACGACTTACAATAAGCAGTCCCAGAAGCTGCACGCTGCCAAGCCTACGCTTAATCCTCAGGAGAATTGGGCAACGAATCCGCAAGCTTTTAAAGGTATAGTTGCAAAAGAAACATTTGCACAAGCTCAGGAAATTCTCCGGCTTTCGGTTGTCACTGTCGAAAAACTTTACGTCGATTCTCATGAATTGCGAAAATGCTACGAAGCCGTGCCAACATTTTACCAGCAGTGGCTACAGACCTGGGTCGTCAAACGGGTAAAGATTATACGGTTAGCAACTTATGTTGGGTTTATAGAATCCAACATATCTACTCTGTTTCCCGGAAATAATGTAGTGTGGGCATGCCTAGAAAATGCGATTGCTCAATACGTGCTGATTATAAAACGTCTTATTCCGATACCTAAGTTCGGAGCCCAAGGAACGTAGTTCCTGTAAGATTTATTGCTGTGGCGCGCTTGTGCTAGTAGGTATGCTTATGTATAGTGAAGATAATTGTACGTAAGGAGTGCGCGTTGTGAATCACCGCTGGACGAACCGTATCTTTCCACCGCTGGTCGTAGTAGCGGTTGTTGGCGGCGTGTGGTACGCCGCGACACACCGCGCCGAAGAAACCGCTGTAGCCGAAACCGCCCACACCACGACACCAGTGGTCACCAGTGCCAAACCGGTACAGCAGGCAGCAGTCGCAGCCGATACATTGGCTATGCCGCTAGTGGAAAAGCTGCCGGGTAAGGTCAGGTTCACGGTCACGCCCAAGAAAACCGTCAAGGTCCAAAAAGTGGAGTTCTACGTCAGCAACCGGTTGGTCGGCGCAGCCTACAGCGAACCGTTCACTGTCAGCATAGACGAAAAGAGCCTCCAGCCCGGCACGCATCAAGTGGTCGCCAAGGTGTACACCGACGCCGACACGCAAAACACACCTCCGGCCGACTTCGTTTCCACCGTCACGCCCGGCACCAAACCGAGCACCGACGCCATAGCGACCACCCCGCCAGCCAACACCGGTAGTACATCCAGTGGCAACAGCGGCCAAACCCAGCAGGGAAGCTCAAACCCGAGCCCAGGTTCCGGTACGACCGTGCAGCCCGCCAGCCCGCCGACAAACGTAGTAGCCACTGCCTCAGATAGTACGCCCGAGATATCGGTAAGCTGGAGCGCACCTGCCGACGGGTCCGCCACCGCATACCGGATAGTACGTGGCGGCGTAACACTGGAAGACAATTACTCGGGTACAACCTATCTCGACGACTCCGTTACAGCCGATACTCCGTACACCTACCAGATTATCAGCATCGGCTCCGACGGCAGCACTGCATCCGCCAGCTCTAACCCTGTCACATACACCGCACCAGAGCCCTAATGCCGAGAATCATAAAAAAGACCAGATTATGCCTGGTCTTTTCTTTCGTGCGTGCCCACCCTGCGGCGAGTGGACCGTAACATTTATGTTTTGTTTGAAATGTTTTTGTTTCACGCGCCGCTTTTTGGACGCACGAATTACTTTAATCATAAGCTATTTGGCTGCATTGTCAAGGCTCTGAAAAAATTCGCGAAGCTGCGGAAAGACCTTTGTTGTACGTACCCCGAACAACGCCACCTCATCGTCAGTCATTTCGCCATATGTGTGCTGGCTACCGTCGGGTATGAATACCGGGTCAAATCCGAAACCCGCCGTACCGCGTGGCGACGGAGCTAGCAGGCCATCTACCGCACCGTCGAAAAACCGAATCTCCGCGCCGTTGAACCAACAGAAGTCTACCATTGCGGTAGCGTTTCTGCTGACACCTTCGGGGACGAGGTTACATAGTTGTTCAAGCGTAAGCTCTTCTAGAAACCATTTCACAAATGGGCCTGGCAGCCTGCCTAGGGCACTGATTATCAATCCAGCATCTTCGACCAACACCGGTCGCTGCACGATTTCGTACGCCTGCCGCGCTTTATGTTCGACAATCTCGTGCAGGTCCAGCGATTGCAGCTCGTCGAGCTCGACCTTTTGATGGTCCAGGGGCATACCAAGCCATTTCGCCAAGAAATCCGCCTTGTTCTGGTTTCCGGTTATAAAGAGAGGCGTCCGCATTATTGCCAGTATAGGCCACCGCCCTGGAAGGCGCCAGTCATAAGTTATTCGGCTCCTCGTAGGCTAACGACCTTATGCTAAACTATAATCAGAAATGCTATGAGCAAACAACTGGAGAAACTACTGTCGCGGGAAATGACGCGCAAAGAATTCTTGGTATACGGCCTGCTGGCCGTAATGTCAGTTTTCGGTATTGTAGGCGTGGCGCGTCAGCTTGCTTCTAAAGCAAGTACGCCCACGGCAGACATTGAACCAGAAGAGGGAACTCTGTCTGGCAGTGCTGCCACCGTAGCCGACACGGGCGCCTCCGGTGGTCAAGCAGTCCAGTTCGGTAGCAGTTCAGCAACCCGCGGGCCCATAAGCTACCCCGACTTAGCAACTGCCCGCGCCAACCTGCGAACGCCCGCAACCGCCAACTACGTTATGTGGAACAATGCCTGGCCAGCAACGCGTGACTTGGAAGACATCTTCGCAACCGAACTTGCCGATAACGACATCTTGGTCTTACCGGAACGCGCGCAGCCGTACGTCATCGATTCGTCCGAAGGTTTTCGCGCTGCCGGCGTCGCTTCGGTTACCGGGCGCAACGGCCAGCTCACCATCGTAAACCGCTACAAAAACATCCGCACCGCCCGTACCTGGTTCGCCATGGCCCGGGCACGCCGCGGTATAGTGGGCCTCGGCCCAGGAGCGGTCATAGAAATGAGCCAGTCGTCATGGACCCAAGAACCGCAAATCGAAGACAAGGGCAGCGTACAATCAGACGGGTGGGTCTCGCCCGGCCGTTACTGGACAAATACGAGCGGGGTTGTGCAGAGCGAACTGGTAGGGTGTCAAGAAAAGGTCATCGAAAGCGTTGTGAACGACCCGTATTTCGGTAACTTTACCATGCGCTCGCACAGTTTAGGCGGAGTGGCATACTCGGGCATCGTCGCCAGCAAAGGCGCACCGGTTTTCGAACGTTTGAACATGACGGGAGCCTGGCATGGCTTCCAAGGCGTACCGAACGGCGAAGCAGGCGGCGTCTGTAGCGGCGGGACAGGCTATTACACTATAAGTAATTGCATACTCGGCACTCGCGACAGCAGTGGCGCACGTACCGGCACTTCGCCCATTATGATAAACAGCAGCACCGGCGGCGGGCTTATAGAAAACACCGACGCCAGCGAAACCTACGCCGGCATGCTGACTATATGGAACAGCTCGGGCAAGCACACGCTCAAGAACGTTAATTGCCGTTGGAACCGCGGTTCTGGTCTGAACCTCGAAAAATGTCAGGCCGGTATGGAGGTCGAATGGATAGGCGGTTCAAACTGGTCCGACTACATGGGGCAGGGTGGCAAACCAGGGCGTCCCAGCGACTCGCAAGCGCTCAACACATTACATACTGGTATCTACGCCGAGGGTGGCTCCGTAAAGCTGACCTACCGCGGCGTCGATTTCGACACCGGCCCGACACCCGGCGCCGTGAATATTCAGTCCTACGGCGCTACTAAGCAGAAGCTTGCTGACATCACAGCCTTTGACGCAAACGGCAACCCATATCCCGTAAAGGTCTATGGTACGCTAGCAGGCTAGCCTATAGCTGCGATTTAAACATAGTGTAGAAGCTGCCCTTTTTGGAGACAAGTTCTTCGTAGGTGCCGGTTTCGACCAGTTTACCGTCTTCGAGCATGTAGATGACATCCGCTTTTTTGATAGTCGACAGGCGGTGGCTGATGGTTATGACCGTCCGCTGGCGACCCTTGAACAGCCGCTCGAAAATCCGCGCTTCGGCCAGTGCATCGATGGCCGAAGTCGGCTCGTCGAGAATAATAATGGGAGCTGCGCGGTAAAAATCACGCGCCAGCGCCAGTCGCTGCCACTGCCCACCGGAAAGGTCGGTGCCTTTGTTCCCATCATCGTCTTCCATCCAGTTGTTGATGTACGAATCGACGCCTTTCGGAAGTTTGCGCAAAAACTCAGCCGCCTCTGCATCACGCAGCGCCTCCTGCAACTTAGCTTCGTCCTTTGGAGCATCTACATCGCCGAACTCGACATTCTCGCGGGCCGTGGCAAAACCATACGATATGAAGTCTTGCTGCAACACGCCAAGCTGCCGATGCCATGACACAACGTCTATGTCATCAACCGATGTGTCATCGAGCCGTACACTGCCGGAAGTCGGCGAATACAGTCCGGTAAGCAGCTTTATAAGCGTCGATTTGCCAGCACCGTTCTCGCCAACAATGGCAATGTGCTGGTTCTGTTGAATCTGCAGGCTTATGCCCTGTAGCACGTCAGGCGAACCCTCTGCAGGGTAGTGAAACGAAACGTTATCGAACGTAATAGCTTTGGGTGCAGTGGTCAAAACAGCACCATGCGGCTTGCGGACAGGTAGCTGCATGAACCGCTCGTAGTCGAACAAGTTTGCCACATCCTCGTCTATACCCGCCAGGGTCGATACCAGACTGCTGGCGCTACTAATCGCCCGCGACACCATCTGCTGCACATATATGAACTGCCCGAGTGGCTGCTTGTGCGCTATCACCTGCAAGCTCACCCAAAGCAGCGCGCCCACTTCGGCCCCGGCGGCCAGTACATCCGAAAGAAGTGTCAGTGGCACGTTCTGCCGCTCAATCTCGAGTCGTTTCTTTTCATCTTCGTCACGCAGACGAAGGCGCAGTCGCAGCAAATGGTCGACCATGTTGTACAGCCGCAGTTCACTTATGAAGCGCGGTTCCAACATATTCCACTCTATAAGGGCTAGCATGCGACGCGTCTCGACATGGTCGTTCCAGTGTTTTACCTGCCGGCGGGAAAGGCGGAACTGCACATATACACCAGGTATAAGTGCCAGAAAAATACCGAGCGCCAGCCACCAGTTCACAAACCCGAGTGCTATAACCGCACTGACAGCACCGATAAGCTGCGAAATAATGGTCGCGATACGGTCGAAAATCCAGGCGAAGAACTGCGAAAACTTCTTGGCCCGGTCGTACAAATCGGCCGTATCTTTGTCGTTGTAACGCCAGAAATCGAGCGACAGGAAATGCTCGTACATTTGGTTACTGACGCGCGTCTCGACCACATAGCGCATCTTCGACTGCACATAGGTGTCCAGACTGCGCCAGACGGTCATTACGAGCCCCAGTGCCGCCGTAATGATGACGTAGGTGATTATCTGTTCTTTGGCGCCCGGCTTGCCGTTGTACGCGTCGGCCAGGGCGGTAGTAGTCAGTGCCGCGAAGTAAGTCGTCGCTATCGGCAATAGCGCATCTACCAGCGAACCAGCCAGCTTGAATATGACCGCGCCTGGAGCTGCTTTAAAACTTATCTTTGCGACACCCAAAACGGCCCGCAGTTGCTCGCGCAGCGTCAAACTTTTCTTTTCCGTCTCTGCCATTACCGCTGTATTTTAGCCTAAAAGCGCAAGGAATGCAGCTTCGTCGATGATTTTGGTGCCGTAGGCTTCGGCTTTTTTGAGTTTGCTGGCGCCGACTTTGCCGCCGACGACGAGGTAAGTCGTATCTTTTGCGACCGAAGTCTGGAAGGTACCCCCGAGCGAGCGGATTTTATCGGCGGCTTCGTCGCGGCCCATCGACTCCAAGGTGCCGGTCACTACGAAGTTCATGCCTTCCAGCTTGCCGGTTTTCTTTTCGTAAAACGGCTCGACACCTAGGTCTCTGAACTTTTGCAATAACGCAAGGTTATCTTCATCCGCGAACCAAGCCAGCAAGCTTTCCGCCACTACTACGCCGATGCCATCGACGGCTTCGAGTTGGTCAGTAGTAGCGTGTTCTAGAGCTTCGAGCGAACCGAAGTGATTCACCAGGTCTATGGCCGTTTGAGTACCCACGTGCCGGATGCCCAAGCCGTAGACGAACCGTTCCAGTGGCGGCGTTTTTTTATCGGCGATGGCGTCGATGAGCTTCCGGGCGGAGATATCGGCAAAGCGGTCAAGTTCCAAGACCTGCTCGTACGTCAGCGCGTAAATATCGGCCATGTCTTTCACAAGCCCTGCATCCACGAGAGCAACAACATTCTTTTCGCCGAGCGTATCGATATCCAGCGCACCCTTGCTGGCGAAATGTTCCAGCGCGCGCTTGAGCAGCAAGGGACCGGTCGCACCTTTTACGCGGTAGACTACTTCGCCTTCCGGTCGGTCAAATTCCAACTCCGGATACTGCTTCGACAATTCCTTTTCATAATTGAACGGCTTCGCGCCTTTCGGCCGCAGCTCGGTAACTACACTCTCGACCTGCGGGATTATGTCGCCGGCTTTGAAAATCACTACAGTATCACCGACCCGCACATCTTTGCGCGCAATCTCATCGGCATTGTGCAGGCTGGCGTGCTGCACGGTCGTCCCGGCGACCTGCACCGGGTCGAACACCGCCACGGGCGTCGCCGCGCCAGTGCGGCCAATGCTAATGACGATATCTTTTACGACCGTCGTCGCCTGTTCGGCAGCGTACTTGTAGGCGATAGCGCCACGCGGGTTCTTGCCCACCACGCCAAGCTTCTCATATGCGGCGCGGTCGTTGAGCTTCACCACCAGCCCGTCCGTATTGAAGGGCAAGTCGTGACGTTTGCCGTCCCACTCTGCCACGAATTTCATAACATCATCAAGCTCAGTAAACACTGCCGCCTGCTGGTTACGCGCCAGACCGAGCGCACTCAATGCTTCATACACAGACATGTTTGTCGGCACCTCGTTTGGGTCATCGCGAAGTAAGTCGTACGCCCGGAAACGTAATGGACGCTCGGCGACCAACTGCGGGTCAAGCTGACGGATAGTGCCGGCGGAAAGGTTCCGCGGGTTCTTGAACAGCGGCAAGCCCTCGGCCTCACGTTGCTTGTTGAGCGCCTCGAAGTCTTTTTTGAGCATTATCACCTCGCCTCGGACCTCTGTTCTGCCGCGTGAAAACTTTGCTGAATCCGTGAAAGCTTTATCTTTGCGGAGGCTAAGAGGGACATTCGGGATGGTTCGGATGTTCATAGTCACATCCTCTCCGACCCGGCCATCACCACGTGTCACCGCCTGCACCAGCAGACCGTCCTGGTAAATAAGGGCGACGGCCAGGCCGTCCATTTTTATATCACAGAAAAACTCGTGCTTGGCACCCGGCAACAGCTTGTCCATGCGCTTCACCCACGCTTCGACCTCCTCGCGGTCGAACACGTCGTTCAGTGAAATCATCGGGCGGGAATGGGTGACTTTGACGAACTTGTCCAAGGGGGTGTTGCCGACCCGTTGCGTCGGACTGTCGGGCGTCACCAGTGACGGGTCGGCCGCTTCGAGCGTCTTCAGCTCCTGCATCAACCCGTCATACACTGCGTCGGGCACGCTTGGGTCATCTAGCACATGGTACTCATAGCTGTAGCGGTTCAGCAGTTCACGGAGTTCCACCACACGCTGCGTACCGTTCACAGCAGCTTCCTGTAGAGTGCGTAGAGGTAGCCGTGGAAAAATACCACCGCCAGGGTACTGAGCACAAAGAACACCCAGTACGCCGCAGGCGTCAGGAACATAATGAGCGGCAGTTCTATGAGCGCCGCGGCCAGCAGTAGCACGATGGGCAGCGCGATGAGCTTACGCCATATGAGCAACCGGCGCTTATACACCAGGTCCTTGGCCGACTGCAAGGCACGGAGCGGCGTCATATCGGGCAGGGTCACGATGTAGAGCGCAAATATGGTAGCGGTAACCATACGGAGGGACCACAGCGCCAGCACCGCGAACCCCGCTCCAAAACACAGCTTTTCTATGATGTCTTTGGCAATGCCGCCCGATACCACCGCGCCATACAGATACGCGCCAACCAGCGCCGGCACCAGCTGCACGCTCAGTATGACCAGGAGAATCAGAAAGGGCACCAGCGGGTACATGCCCCGGTAGTAGCCGTCGCGGACGGCTATGCGATGTCCGGCATACACTTGCCGCAGCGACCAGATAACAGCCAGGCTCGCGACCAACAGCAGAAACCCTTGGTATAGCCCGGTAGTCTGGTCGACATTGCTGTTCGACGTCCCCAGCAAAATGACGAACGAGGTGAATGCCGACTGCAGCTGTCCGAACGTGCCCGTAAACAGTCCGTTCAGCAGGCCCTTGAACTCACCGAGGCTGGTCGGGTCGGAAAGCCCCCGTACCAACAGCAGATTCAGTACACCGTAAATGGCGGCGATACCGAGGAACGGCTTCCAGTGCTTGAGCAGCAGCCGGGAGACTTCGGCCAGCAGATGGCGGACTTTCGGCAGTGATTCGCGAGGCGGGGCAGGCAGGTTGCGCACCCACGTCCACGGCTTGTACCACACCCGCTTCGGCAGCGGCAATTTCCTCGGCTTCTGCGCGTCAGTTGCTTTCTTTTTTGCTGCAGCTCCCTTGGTACTTGGTACTTGGTACTTGGTACTTTTCTTTTTAGGCATGCGTCCCCATCTCCTGAAGCCGCTTAATACGCTCTGCGATAGGCGGATGCGTACTGAACAGATTGCTGATGCTTTTGCCTTTGAGCGGATTCGCGAAAAAGAAGTGGGCGGTCGACGTGTTTTGCTTCTTTGTCGCGCTGCCGGCCTGACCGATTTTCGCCAGCGCACTTTCCAGGCCTTCTGGATAACGCGTGGTCAACGCACCGGTAGCATCGGCCAGGAATTCACGCTTGCGGCTTACGGCCAGCTGAATCATGGTAGCGACGAGCGGCGCGATGATAGCCGCCGCGATACCGGCGAGCATGAGCGCCTGGTTGTTGTTTTCGCTGTCGCGGTCGCGAAACCAGGTCATACGCAAGATGAAATCCGCCAAAACAGCGATGACTGCACTCAACGCGAACGCAATCATACTTACCCGCATGTCGTAGTTCTTTATGTGACCGAGCTCGTGCGCCATCACACCCTGCAGCTCTTGGTCGTCCATAAGGTCGAGCAAACCCTGCGTGGCGCACACGGCGCTGTTACTAGGGTTACGGCCGGTGGCGAAGGCATTCGGCGCCGGGTCGTCCATTATATACACCTTCGGCATCGGCAGTCCTTCGGTAATCGCCAAATTTTCGACCGTCCGCCACAACCGCGGATTGTCGCTTTTCTGTATCTCGCGTGCACCGTTCACCGCCAGGCTCAACCGCGACCCAGTAAAGTACATAATAGCTGTATAGCACAGCGCAAAAACCAACACCCCATACATGGCGCTCTGGCCGTAAATGGCCCCAAGCAACCACGCCAGCGCCCCGGCAAACACCAGAAAACCCAGCATGATAAATACTGTCTTGCGTTTATTGGCCGCTATCGCACTATACATATCTCTACACCTACACCATGTCTATCAGAGCTGTAGCTCTGCTGATTAAAACTTGACTTCGACAGGGGCTTGGATAGTGGCGTTTTCTGCGTCGCTGACTTCGAAGAACTGCTTGTCTTCTTTGAACCCGAGCATCTTCGCGAAGATGTTGGTTGGGAACACAGTGCGCTTGGTGTTGAAATCGCGGACGACGCCGTTGTAGAAGCGGCGGCTGGCTTGGATTTTGTCTTCGGTGTCGGTCAGGTCGGCCTGCAGCTGCTGGAAGTTCTGGCTGGCTTTGAGGTCGGGGTAGGCCTCGGCGACGGCGAACAGACTCTTCATGGTCGCCTGGAAATCGCCCTCAGCTTTGGCGGCCTGTTCCGGCGTCTGCGCATTCAGGGTGGCGGCACGCGCAGCAGTGACTTTTTCGAATACGCCGCTTTCGTGCGTGGCGTAGCCCTTGACGGTATTGACAAGGTTCGGTATGAGGTCGGCGCGGCGCTTCAGTTGGACGGTTATGTCGCTCCAGGCTTCGTTGGCCCGGACGTTCAGCGTCACCAGGCTGTTGTACATCGCCGCCACGACGATGCCGAGGACGACCACGACGCCGACGATGATAAGAATGATTGTCATGTAGCAAGTTCTCCTTAGAATTACCTACGTTTCAGTATAGCGGAAAGCGCAGCAGTATGCGAGTAAACAAACCCCTGCACGCGGTAGTCAAATTCTAAGCTCTAAATTCTAAACAAGCTCAAATGAACAAAGTCTCAATGTTCAAAACGACTCGGCATATCGATGTTTTGAGCATTTGGAACCTTTGAATTTGGAATTTGTTTAGAACTTAGAGCTTAGAATTTAAAACTTACTCCATCTCATACATTCAGGCTTTGTTTAGATAAGAGCTATAATAGTAGTAACCATATGCGTGTCATACCCGTAAAACCGCCCCCGAAGCCCAAGCGGCACGTCGGCCGCCGGGCAGCCCTGGCGGTGCTCGGCGTACTGCTGCTCGCAACGGTCGCAGGGACCGTGAATTATCTGCGCCCTTTGCCGATGGTCACAGCCTCTGCCATCACCGAAACCAACGTTCCGCCCTCGGCCGTCTCGCTCGCGTGGCCAAGCTATGGGCAAGCTTCTCTGGCGCTGGCAGATGGCACACTGCTGGCGACCAATGGCGAACAGAAACAGCTCGCGACGGCTAGCATCGCCAAAGTCATCACGGCGCTCTGCGTACTCGAGAAGCATCCGCTGAAGGCGGGCGAGCAAGGGCCGACCATCACGCTGACCCAAGCAGACGTCGACATTTACAACCACTACGTCATGAACGACGGCTCAGTAACGTATGTCGAAGCCGGCGAGACCATTTCCCAGTACCAGCTTCTGGAAGGATTGCTACTGCCCAGCGCCAATAACCTCGCCGACTCGCTGGCGGTCTGGGCCTTTGGCAGCGTGGACGCGTACCGTACCTACGCCAACCAGTTCCTCGCCCGGAACGGCATGACAAACACCAAGGTCGCTGTCGATGCCAGCGGTCTCGACGGCGCAACGGTAAGCACTGCGGCAGACCTGGCCGAACTCGGCAGTCTGGCGCTCAAGCAACCGGTGCTTATGGAAATCGCCGGGCAAAAAACCGCCACGCTCCCGCTCACCGGCACCGTCACGAACTACAATTTCGTGCTCGGACAACAGGGCATCATCGGCATCAAGACCGGCAACAACGACGAAAACACTGGCGCCTTTCTGTATGCCGCCACTGTACCGGTCGGCGACAAGAACGTTACCGTAACCGGCGCCGTGATGGGCGCTGGCACGCTCGGCCAAGCCCTCCGCGACACCGTAACGCTCCTCGCTTCGGTACCCTCGAATTTCACAGCAGTCAAACTCGCAGCCCAGGGTGAGAAAGTCGCGACCTACCACGCACCTTGGGGAGCGAGCGCCACAGCCGTGGCTGCAGCCGATTTAGCCCCTACGCGGTGGAACGGCCAGCTTGCTTCGATACACACCGTACTGAACGATTTGGATACCGCGAATCAGCCGAAGTCCGTCGGCACCCTGTACGCCCGCACGCCGAAAACCAGCGGGCAAGTGGCGGTAGTGCTCGAAAAACCGCTCGCCGGACCTAGTTTCTGGTGGCGCCTCACCCGCCACTAGAGGCAAGAAATTCCAAACCCTAAGCTCTAAACTCTAAACAAGCTCAAATGAGCAAAACCCGAATATTCAAAACCGCCCATGGGTGCAAGCGTTTTGAGCATTGAACCCTTTGAATTTAGATTTTGTTTAGGGCTTAGGTTTTGGAACTTAGGATTTTATATTTGCTATACTTGATGGGATGCAAAGTTTCTTCACCTCCGACTTCTTCGCCGGCAACCGCGCCAAACTCCGCTCCGCCATCGCCAGCGACGCGCCCATCGTCATCACCGGCAACGGCACCATGCAGAAGGGCGCCGACGAAGCGTTCCCATTTCACCAGGACAGTAGCTTCTGGTATCTGACCGGGCTGAGCACGCCAGATTTGGTGCTGGTAATCACTGCCCGAGAAACGTACCTCATCGCCCCGACGCTCTCATTCGAGCGCGAGGCGTTCGACGGAGCACACGATTTCGTTGCCTTCACCGCTACCTCAGGAATCACGCAGATAGTAGACAGCGCAACCGGCTGGAAAAAGGTACGCGACGAGCTAGCCCGGACGCATACGGTCGCCACGCCGCTAAGCGCGCCATCGTACATGAAGCGGCATGGGCTTCATACGCTTCCGTACCGAAGACGGTTGATTGAAAAACTCAAGCGCCTCGACCGCGATGTTGCCGTCCAGGACATCCGGGAGGAAATCGCCCGGCTGCGCTGTGTCAAACAGCCCGAAGAACTTCAGGCGCTGCAGCGGGCCATAGATATTACCACCGAGACCATAGCCGATATTCGCCAGCCGGAGTTCTTGAACACGGTTCGGTATGAATACGAGATTGAAGCCGCCATAACGTATGGTTTCCGCAAGCGCGGCGCGGACGGGCCGGCCTTCTTTTCAATCGTCGGCGCAGGCAAGCACAGCACCACGCTGCATCACCAGGAAAACGACGGGGAAATCGAAACGGGCGACCTTATTGTCATCGATATCGGCGCCAGCGTAGAACGCTATGACGCAGACATCACCCGCACCATCAGCAACCAGCCCCTGAGCGGCCGGAAAGCCGAGCTCTGGAATGCCGTGGCAGAGGTGCAGACATATGCACTCGGCCTCATCAAACCAGGCGTACAGCCGCTGGACTACGAAAAACAGGTCGAGACATACATGGGTGCCAAACTCCTCGAACTTGGCGTCATACGGGAAGCGACCCGGGAGAACATTCGGCACTATTTCCCGCATGCAACGTCGCACTTCCTCGGGCTGGACCTGCATGACGCCGGTGATTACCGCGAACCATGGCAGGCAAATATGGTCATTACCTGCGAACCGGGGATTTATATACCGGAAGAAGGCATCGGCGTGCGGATAGAAGACGACATACTCATTACGAAAGATGGATGCGAAGTGCTGAGTGCGGCTTGCCCGCGGCGGGCATTTTAACTACAATCATAGCTAGCCACATGAGCACAAAAACTCACAGCAAACAAGTCGCGAACCAACCAGCCCAAAACCCGGCGCCGGGCTTTGCGGTACGGTTTGCACTCCGGTGGCTCGTCTGTTCGCTGGGGCTTTGGATAGCCGCCGGGCTGCTCAGTAGCAGTGTGTCGTATGACGACCGGTTCATCGTTATCATCATTGCCGGGCTCATACTAGCGGCCATAAACGCCGTCATTAAACCCATTCTGGTGCTCGCCAGCCTCCCGGCCATACTGGTAACACTTGGCTTGTTCATGCTGGTCGTCAACGGGCTGACGGTTTGGCTCGCCAGCGTACTCTACAAACCCTTCGAGGTCACGAATTTCTGGGCGGCTATGGGCACGGGGCTTATCATAGGCTTGGTAAATTACCTGGTTACCGCTATACTAGAAGAACGATGAGTATTTACAATTACGTCACCATTGCTTCTATGCTGTTCATGACATTGCTTATCCTGGTGCAGACCCGCGGAGCCAGTCTCGGCGCCGGCATCGGCAGCAGCGGCGAAGTCAACACCGAACGCCGCGGCACCGAAAAAACTATTTATCAGATTACTATCGTTACCGCTACGGTGTTTGTACTGTCTATTTTGGCGGGTATTATTGCGGCGTAAGAAGTACTAAAGAATAAGGGGTGGTTCGAGGGTATAATGGCACTTTCTTTTGACCGCGCAGCACGTTTACGGGTCCGACGTCTGTTTCGCCGCCGCCAACGGCAAGTCGAAACAGCCGCACAGGAGGCTGAGGCGCAGTTCGAAAACAACCTCATCGCCCGTTTCGACCGGCTGTTGCAGGTCAAGCGCTTCGCATTCGGCTGGATACTGCTGGTCGCACTGCTGGCCGGGTGCACCGTGGCGCAGACCATGGCGCTCAGTACGTTCTACCAGACCACGCAGCCTGTTGCCGGTGGCGCTTACAACGAAGGCATGGTGGGCAGCTACAGCAATGCCAACCCTATCTATGCCACCGGGAGCGTCGATTCCGCAGTATCGCGCCTCATCTTCGCCGGCCTCTTGAAGTACGACAACCACAACTCACTGACCGGTGACCTGGCCAGCGGCTTCAGCGTCGATGCCAGCGGCCGGCAGTACACCGTCACGCTCAAGCCCAACCTGACCTGGCACGACGGCAAGCCGCTGACAGCAGACGACGTCGTATTCACCTATCACACCATACAGAACCCCGACGCGAACTCGGCGCTGCAGGCAGCCTGGCAGGGAATCAGCATCAGCGCCATCAACCCCACCACCGTACGGTTCGACCTGCCAAGTACGCTCGCATCGTTCCCCTACAGCTTGACGACCGGCATCATCCCGGAGCACCTCCTGGGCAGCGTGCCGGCCGAACAGCTGCGCTCGAACAACTTCAACACCATCCACCCCGTCGGCGCCGGCCCGTTCAAATGGCGCACCATAGAAACGAACGACGGCGCCAGCCCCGACAAATCGACCACCTTCATCGCCCTTCAGCCGTTCGATAACTATGTCGGCGGCAGCCCCAAACTCAGCCGGTTCGTCATCCGTGCTTATTCTACCCGTGACCGGCTGGTCGCGGCATTCAACGCACACGATGTCAACGCCATGGCCGGACTAAACGAAGTTCCGAAAGAAATCGGCACCGGTTCCGACATCCACGTCACCAGCTTTACGTCGACAGCCGCACTGATGTCGTTCTTCAAAACCTCGAGCGGTGTCCTGGGCGAGACGGCTGTCCGCCAGGCGCTGGTAAAAGGCGCCGATACGCAGGGAATCATAGAGGGCCTGTCGTACCAGACCCACCCCGTGCGCGAACCGCTGCTCATGGGTCAGCTGGCGTACGACAGCAAATACCACCAGGCCGGTTACGACCCGACAGCTGCCAAGGCGCAGCTCGACGCTGCCGGGTGGACCGTCGGCACGAACGGCATCCGCAGCAAGAGCGGGCAACGGCTGACATTCCGCCTGTACACTCAGGAAACACCCGAAAATGACTATGTCGTCCGCCGGCTAGTCAGCGACTGGCGGGCCATCGGCGCCGACGTCGTGCCGATTTCGCAGCAGGCGTCAGACTTCCAGACCACGCTCGAGTTTCATACGTACGATGCGTTGCTGTACGGCATATCCATCGGCGTCGACCCCGACGTCTACGCATACTGGGACAGCACGCAGGCAGATATCCGCTCCGCCAGCCGGCTGAATTTTTCGGAGTACCGGTCGACTACTGCCGACGCCGCGCTCGAAGCCGGCCGCACCCGCACCGACCCGGCCCTGCGCGTCATAAAATACCGGCCGTTCCTGCAGGCTTGGCAAGCCGACGCACCCGCGCTCGGTCTCTACCAGCCCCGGTTCCTCTACATAACCCGCGGCCCGGTCTACAACCTGGAAGAACATGCTTTGAACACCGACACCGACCGCTACAACACGGTCGCCGCATGGGAAACGCACACCGCCAAAGTCAGTAATCAATAATTAGGGAGGGGCTCACTGTAGTTTCAGGGAGGGGCTCACCCCTCCCAACTTGTTCCGAAGTGAATTCGGAACAAGTCTCCCTCCCCCTAAAGCTCGCCTGTCGGCTCGTTCGCTGTGCTCATGGAGTCGATAAGTGAAGGACTTGCTAAAATAGCTAAAAACAGATAAGATAACGTAGTTAATTTACCATCCGTGCGGACGGGGCGACTGCGTGAACGCAAGTTAATCGTAGACGCGCTGCGCGTTCGGGACCTGGTCCGAAATGACCGTAAACTAAGTGTACTTTACATCTATGCGGACGTGGCGGAATTGGTAGACGCGCTAGTTTCAGGTACTAGTGAGCTTTAAACTCGTGGAGGTTCAAGTCCTCTCGTCCGCACCAAGAAAATACCTCAGGCATTGTCTGAGGTATTTTCTTATACCGAAGAGTTGAGAGCTTGCTGATGGGGTTTGCTTTTTTATGGCACTGTGCGATACTACAGCAAAATAGGGAGGATTTACGTATGGCAGAGAATTCAGTCGAAAATACCCCAATCGGTACCGAAGCCCGCACCGAACTCATCAATACGCGCACCCAAGAAATTATGATGGGCAGGCTAGCCACCGTACACACTGGCGACACTCCAAGCACATATGGCCATCCCGCATCACTCGCCCTCCGTGAGATTATGAATGGTTATACTCAAGGTGATATCACACCCGAAGACACTATATTTTACTTCCAGCGCTTGCAGCCCTGGCTTTCGGATAACGGACGGGGCATCCGCGAAGAAGATATAGCAGTATTTTCTGGCCTTAAAACAGGCAAACATGTCGTAGCGGATAACCAGATTCGCCGCCTGGCGGGCAAGCCGCCAACACTTGCCGCCCAAGAAGCTCCTACATCCATGCCGTTAAGGTCGCAATACGGCTGGGCCCGCTCCGGCATCGATTTGGCGGTTACATTTGACGCACAGCCCACTCCAGAACAAGACAATGGCACGCCCGAAGCAAGCCAACAAAGTGCGCAATTTGATTTTACGGTCAGTATGCACGGCTTATACGACCGCCTGGCCGTTGGCAAACGCGGTATTTCCGAATACGTAGACTACCGCTGTCTGACACCCTTACAGGGCAACGAAACCTGCTGGCAACACGCTACCGACGCTTTTAATTCCCCTCTGCCATTTGAGGCTTGGGGTGATGCGGTTTTGCTGAGGAGCCTGTACGAGTCTGGTTTTAGCGAACATGTGCG
This sequence comes from Saccharimonadales bacterium (SeqCode), assembly GCA_039809105.1. Lineage (GTDB taxonomy): Bacteria > Patescibacteriota > Saccharimonadia > Saccharimonadales > UBA4665 > JBDHUJ01. The sequence goes on along the minus strand of JBDHUJ010000027.1, from coordinate 168 downwards.
AGCCCCTTCGCTACAAAGACTTGCGCAATCGGTTGCCGCTAATACTGAGTGAGACACCCCTGGACAAGCCAGGGGCTTGATGAGTAGGGTCGCCTCGAAGGCGATGCCGCCGCGAATTTGTTGTTATATGGCGGTCAGGCCTGAGCTAGAAACGTCCGGCGTCAGCCG
>JBDHUJ010000026.1:0-23681 GCA_039809105.1 Saccharimonadales bacterium (SeqCode) | reverse complement strand
TTTGTATCTATAATGCTACTGTTTGTTTGCCGTGAATGCAAGCTCGTGTCCTGAAGTTGCATAATCCCTGAAGACCCCGCACTACCCTCCGGCCGTACCGTTCCGGATACTCAGGCTCTTAGAGCCTGACCCAACCCCCCTGGTGATAGCGAATTTCAAAAGATGCCATGATTTGTAACCTGTTTTCTCGGCTTTCGGTCGTACCCATCGGTACGAGCCGGAAACGAAAAACAGGTTACAAGTGGTAGGTTTTGGAATTGTAGCCATCAGGGGGGTTGGGTCAGGCTCTTAAGCGGAGTGGGGTTTTGGGATAAGTTCTATAAGTTTCGCACCGACGCGGTCGGCATCGTGACGTATGTAGGTACGGCGAATCGCTTTATCGGCGGGGTTTTGCGGAGGTATAGTTGCGCTGATGAGCGTATCGCCAATGACGGTAGCATCCAGCTCTCCGAACCGCACCCGGTCGGCGGCAACCGCGTATTCACCCTCGGCGGCATATTTTTTGAGCAACGCCCCGTCTATCTCTTCATCGTTGTAGAGTACGTAGTCTATGGCACCCGGCCCCAGATACCGCTCAATCTCCTTCACGTAGTCGGCAACATGCCAGCCGTCGGTCTGCCCGGCTTCCGTCACCAGGTTAGTCACGCTTACTACCTTGCCCTTTGCCGTTCTAATGGCTTCGGGCATGCCCCCGACTACGAACAGGGGCAGGAGAGAGGTATAGAGACTTCCGGGAGCAATCACCACCAAGTCGGCAGCCGCTATGGCTTCACGCGCTTGCGGATTAAGCGTTGCCGCCGGCTCTAGGCGTATGGTCGCGCCACGATGCTGTATCCGTACGTGACCGATGGCGTCTTCGCCCCGCACCTGTCGTTCGCCGTCTTGCAATACAAGCGTATGATTACCCAACATAACAGGCAGCACCCTGCCGGACACACGGAGTATACGGCTGGCCACTGCAACGGCTTTTTCAAAACTACCGTGCTGCTTCTCGAGAGCCGAGAGTATAAGATTACCGACCGTATGGCCGCTGAGTGTTCCGTCGGCAAAGCGATAGCTAAAGAGTTCGCGCACTTCCGGGCTTTCGCTGAGCGCCACCAGGCATTGCCGGGCATCACCGGGCGGCAAAACACCCAGCTCATCACGAAGCACCCCGGTTGAACCGCCATCGTCGCTCATATTTACGATTGCGGTGATGTTCGGCGTCAGTTTTTTCAGCGCCTGCAGCAGCGTAAAGCTACCAGTGCCACCGCCTAGCAGGACTATATTGGGACCTGGGAGTTTATTCATGCGCTATGTATTGTGCCATCATAGGCGAAAAGTCTGTAATAATTTATCGTCAAAAGAATGACACCGATTATGGAGCGGGCTTCAGGACGATGTGACGGTCGCGGCCTTCGCCGACCGATTCGCTGACTAGCCCCGCTTCGGCGGCAACCTTATGCACCACGCGGCGGTCGGCGGCATTCATGGGCCGCACGTCGAAGGGTTCGCCGGTTTCTTTTACTTTGGCAATCCATTCGGCGGCAGTTTCCGCCAGGCGGTCGGCACGCTGTTTCTTGTAGTCGGCAACGTCGACATTGACGCGAGTGAGCGTGTGGTTCTGGTTCTTCAGCGCATTGCTTACCAGGAACTGGAGCGCACGCATGGTCTCGCCTCGCTGTCCTATCAGGAAGCCGTTCAGGTGGGTAGAGGGGATGTTGAGCGAGACAATCTCTTCATCCTCAACGGTTACATACACATCGGTATTCAGGCCAAAAAACGAGAGCAAATCTTCCAGATATTTCTTGGCGTATTGTACAGACTCTTCCATTACACGCTCCCTTCGGCAACTTCAAGTTTCAAGTTGCAAGTTTCAAGTCTTAGAAACTTTGCAGCCCCACCTGGCACTTGACACATGGTACTTGATACTTCGGCCATCATTTCCTCCGTTTCTTAGCGGATTTCTTCTTGTCTCTCTTCTTAGAGGGTTTTGGGGATTTTTTAGGTTTGTTCGGGCTCGCCGGGGTTGGTTCCGAAACGATTTCCGCTTCGGCGATTTTAGAAACGTCCTTTTTGCGGTCCGGCGCATCGGCCAGTTTTTCCATGTCTTCTTCGTCTTCACGCAGTGCGATGGACTGTTGTATATACGCCACGATACCACCAGTCAACCAGTACAGGCTCAGTGCCGAAGCCAGATTGACGGTAAAAATGAACACCATGAACGGAATGATGTACTGCGTACTGCGGCCAACGGCGGCATTGACTTCCATCTGGTCGGCTTGCTCGCCGTTGCCGGCACCCTTCAGGATATGGCGGAGCTTGCGGGCGTCTTTGTCGACCGGCATCAGCTGGCGGCTGGTCATGAATTGTACTACGGCACTACCGACCACCAGCAACATAGCCGGCCAATATATGCCACCCGGGCCGAGCGCCGCCTTCGACAGGTCTATAAAACCAAGGAAAGTGTCGTCGAATGCCTTCGGATTTTCGGCGACATGTTGCATCCAGGGCAGGTGTTGCAAAGCGGGGTAGGCGAAATCGACGATTTGCTTGGGGTCGGTGATAACCTTGTGCAGGCCGCTATAGAGGCCGATAAGGATGACGAACTGGATGATAAGCACCGGGAATGCCCCGAAGGGGTTGAAGTTGTGCTCTTTGTAGAGCTCCATCATCATGAGCTGTTCTTTTTGGCGGTTGCCTTTGGTTTCTTTCTTGATACGCTTGAGTTCCGGTTGGAGCTTGCGCATCATCTTGGTACTACGCAACTGCTTCTTCACCAGTGGCCACATAAGCAGGCGAACCACGATGGTAAAGAGTATCAGCGCCAAACCGAAGTTATGTCCGGGTATGATGCCATAAATGAGCACCAGCAGGTTAAAGATGGGTTGGACGATAAGCGTCGTAAACATACAAACTTCCTTTGCACATTACTATACCACGAAGAGCCGTCTCTGTAGAGTCCCATGGCCGTTTACCCTTCACCATTTTCCATTCACCATACATGCACCATGAACCGTTTACTATGAAGAAGCACGTCCGCACGGTGAATGGTAAAAGGATAATGCATGGTGAACAGTGAAGGGTGAAAGGTAAACGAATATACCAGCCGGGTTCCGCCCAAGCGCAGATACCCTATGAAATTTTGGCTTTTTTACATAAGCTGAGGACTTCGGCGGCTAGCTTTTCGGGCGGCATATCGGCATATCGTTCATCGTAAACCAGCAGCGCCATGTCGTACACCCCGTTGAATCCACTAGACAAAATACGAACATTCTCGTACAGCCGTCGGCGGATGCGGTTGCGAGTGACGGCGGATTTACTGACTTTCTTACTAACCACGACCGCAGCACGGTACGCCTCGCGTGTCGTATTCGGCACAAAGCGCAGCGACAATCCAGCGCCACGCACCGTCTGACCCTTGGCATACAGGTATTTTAGGCTGGCGTGGCCATGGAAACGGTGCGTACGAGAAATCATACAGGTAATTTTACAGGTATACGGGAGCAGATGACAGAAATTTAGCAGATATCAGACTGGGTTCCGTCTGTCATCTGATATCTGTTTGTCTGCTATCTGAAACTTAGGAACTAAGTTTCGCGCGGCCTTTGTTGCGGCGGCGCTTCAAAACCAGCTGGCCGGCACGGGTGGACATGCGCTTCATAAAGCCGTGCTCCTTTGAGCGCTGGCGTTTCTTGGGTTGGAACGTTCGTTTTGGCATGGGAAATAACTCTCTTTACTACAAATATATTATTTGACTTATATTATAACACGGTTGGCGCATTCCGAAAAGCCTTTCTCGGTCTTCGTCTGAGACGTCATCCCTGTTATATATTCGGTCACCAGTGTAGCAAGTTTTCCACTTTTGATAAAGACTTTTCCACAGATTATCAGATGGGCCCGTCCCTTGTGGATAAACTAACCCCTTCCCTGTCACATTCTTTCCTGCAGAAAAGTTGTATACATTACAGTGGAAAACTCTGCCAGAGGTAGCGTATAGTTATACACAGCTTTTCAAATTGACGAGGGGATGTATGCAAGACGAACGCCTGTGGCAGGCCAGTTTAGGTGAAATAGAGATCGCGGTTTCCCGCGGCAACTACCTGACATGGTTCAAAAACACCCAGCTCATCAAACACGACGGCAGCACCGTCGTCATCGCCGTACCGAATGTCTTTATAAAACAGCAGCTCGAACGCAAATACAACGACCTTATCGCCTCCACTCTGGAGAAGAACGGCGTCGCCAGCCCGAACATAACCTACAAGATACAGAGTTCTGTCACACAACGCTCCCAGCCGCAGGACGAAGTCGTTATCCTGGACACCGCCAGCCGGCAAGTCGAACAAAGCCTGCAATCCCCTGCCCGCCCGAACAGCACACTTTCACATGCCTACCGTCAGGGACTGAACGAACGCTATACGTTCGAAAACTTTATCGTCGGTTCGGGCAACGAACTTGCCTACGCCGCATGCCAGGCGGTCGCCGCCCAGCCAGGCACCAAATACAACCCATTGTTTTTATACGGTGGCGCTGGCATAGGTAAGACACACCTTATACAAGCTGTTGGTAACGCGGTGCTTACCAACAACAAAACCGCGCGTATTGTGTATGTTTCGAGTGAACAGTTTCTGCAGGAATTCGTCGACGCCCTGCGCTATAAGAAAACCAGCGATTTTACCGACCATTACCGGGGCGCGGACGTCCTCATCGTCGACGATGTCCAGTTCCTGGCCGGCAAAGAAAAGGCCCAGGAAGAGTTTTTCCATACTTTCAATGCCCTCCACCAGTCCAGCAAACAAATCATCATCAGCAGCGATAAGCCGCCGCGCGACATCCCGACCCTGGAAGAGCGCCTGCGGAGCCGCTTCGTATGGGGTATGTCTATCGATATGCAGAACCCTGACTTCGAAACCCGCTGCGCTATCCTCCAGACCAAAGCCGGCTCTCATAACGTTACGCTTCCGCCCGACGTCGTCGAATACCTTGCCACCAACGTACAGACAAACGTGCGTGAACTTGAGGGCGCCCTCAACCAGCTCCTTGCCTTCTGCGAAATGCGCGGGCTAGAACCGAACCTGGCTATCGTAACCGGCCTGCTCGGCGCCAGCCGTACTCGGCCAAAACATATCAGCGCCCGGCAAATCGTGGAACGTTGTGCCCGTCATTTCCAAATCAGTGTCGAGGACCTGCTGGGTCCGAAACGCGACAAAGACATCGTGGTGCCACGCCAAATCGCTATGTATATGTTGCGCAGCGAGCTGCACCTGAGCTTTCCGAAGATTGCCCGCGAGCTTGGCCGCAAAGACCACACCACCGCCATCCATTCGGTCGAAAAAATCGAGCAAGAATCCCGCACCGACGCCGATATCCGTGCCGCGCTGAGCGAAATAAAGGACCATTTGTATGTTTAGTGCGCGAACCAGTAACGGGAAAACGGTTCCCGGCATGGGGACAAGCTGGGGAAATCTTGTATACAATTTGTGTGCAACTTCTGTGAAGGTTTTCAACTCTTCCACACGGTCTTCTCGTGTTTCTTGCGAGACAGTGGGTAACCCGTCTTTTATCCGCACATTCTTGAACACACAATCCCTCTACATTTCCCCACCCTTCCGCTACCGATTTCCAGATGTCCGTCGCTACTTTTCCCCACTTTCCACAGCACCTATAAATACCCCTACTTATGAAAGAAAAGAAATTTGTTTATTAGAAAGGAGTGCATAAGCCATGAAACTGAAAGTCACCCAGGAAAATCTGAACAAAGCACTTGGACTCGTTGCGCGCGTTGCCAACACGCGGGGCACGTTGCCCATACTAGGTAATGTGCTGTTCAAAGTCGCGGACAACCGGCTCAGCATAGCTGCCACAAACCTCGATATAGCTATTAGTAGTTATATCGGCGCACAAATACAGACCGAAGGTTCGCTGACTGTCCCTGCCCGTCTGTTGCAGGATTTTATCGGCGGGTTGCCGAGCGGTGTCATAGAGCTGGAGCAAGAAGAACAGCGGCTCAAAATAACCACCGACAGCTACAAATCGGTAATAAACGGCGTGAGTGCCGAGGACTTCCCTGTTATGCCGGCTATAGAAAACGGTACGAGCTGGACGGTGTCTGGTCCTGTACTGCGACAGGGCTTACAACAGGTCCTTATGGCCGCTTCGAACGATGAGAGCCGGCCAGTGCTAACAGGTGTGTTATTTAAGACGGTGGATGGTGTGTTGTTTATGGCGGCGACCGATAGCTATCGCCTGGCCGAGAAACGCCTCGTAAAACTTACCGAAGCAGTAAACCTGCTTATTCCGGCAACTGCTTTGCAAGACGTGCTGCGGATTGTGCATGATTATGAGGGCGATGTTTCTGTTACGAGCGACGAACAACAAGTTCGTTTCCTGGCCGGCGAAGTCGAGCTGGTGGCTCGGCTTATCGAGGGTAACTATCCAGATTACCGCAAACTCATCCCTGCCGCCTTTGCGACCAGCGCGACGCTTGAGCGAAGCGAACTGTCGAACATAACCAAGATATCCAGCCTCTTTGCCCGCGAAAGCGCCGGCAGTATCGTTATAAGCGTCGACGAACCGAGCGAAAGCATATGGATACACGCTGTTGCCTCACAACTCGGTGAAAACAACGCTACCGCCAAAGTTGAAGCCAAGGGAACGGGCGCTATAACGCTCAATTCGCGATATTTGCTAGATGGGCTACAGGCTATGGACAGTAAAAAAGTGGAAATTGGCTTTAATGGTAAGCTTGAACCGGTCAAAATATCCGACCCGAGCTCGGACGACTATCTCCATATAATTATGCCGCTCAAAAGCTAGTCAAATTACCAGAGCAGCTATACTAGAGTTATGATATCCGATTTGCGACTGCAATACTTCCGGTCGTACGAGGACGCTTCGTTTGAATTTGACCGCGGCGTAAACATCATCGTTGGTCCGAACGGAAGTGGTAAAACGAATTTATTGGAGGCATTGTTGGTTTTGGCTGTCGGCCGGTCGTATCGCGTGGGCGATGCGGAACTGCTGCACTTCGGTGCCGAATGGTGCCGGCTAGATGCTGATATGTTCGATTCTGATGTAACGCGGACGGTAAAAATCAAAACCATACCCAAGCAGTCGAAAACCTACGACATAAACGGTAAACAGTATTTTCGGCTGACACAGCAGCATACACTTCCTGTAGTATTGTTTGAACCGAACCACTTGCAGCTACTCCATGGGGCACCAGAGCTACGGCGGAATTATCTCGATGACCTACTGGAGCTAACATCGCCGGGCTTTATAAGCTTCCGTAAGAACTATCGCCGTTTACTGTCCCAGCGCAACGCCCTGCTGAAGCGTGCGAAGTTGCCGAGTACGCAAGAATTGTTCCCGTGGAATTTGCGGCTGAGCGAGCTGGGTGCAACCATCGCCAGGACGCGCGCAGACTTGGTGAACCAGCTGGCTGAGTCGCTGCCGGCGCTGTATAAAGATTTGTCACAGACAGAAACGGTACTACGCGTCGAATACCAGCCGAAATTTCCCATAGAATCGTACGAATCACATATGCTCGCGAAACTGGAAAGTCACGTAGTAGAAGACGCGCAGCGTGGGTTTACGGCGTATGGTCCGCACCGCGAAGATTTTACCGTGTATTTTGCAGACAACCCGGCCGCAGAAACCGCCAGCCGCGGCGAAACCCGTACGGTCTTGCTGGCGCTGAAGATTCTGGAGCTGCAGCAGCTCGAGCAGGTGCGCGGCCAGACTCCCCTGCTCCTGCTCGACGATGTGTTCAGTGAGCTCGACGGTTCCCGCCGCCAGGCGCTCACGCGCTACGTCCAGCGTTACCAAACGTTTATAACCACCACTGACGCCGACCTTGTTATCCAGCACTTCACCGAAGCTGCGAATATTATTCCATTAGGGAGGGGCTAGCCACATCCTGCGGCCCCGCAACTGCGCGTTGGCAAGCGTAGCTTGCCCGGCAGATTGCCTTGCAGCGAGCCACTGGCTCGCTTCACCCTCCCGGCTAATCCCGAAATGAACTCGGGATTAGCCTCCCTTCCCCTAAAGTACGGCTATCGCCTTGTTCGCTTCGCTCATTTGGTTCTGTGACACACCTCGAAGAGGACCGCACGCAGCGAACGAGGGCGTAAGCCCGAGCTTTAGGGGATGGGAGATGCTTTTCGAATTCACTTCGAAAAGAATTGGGAAGGGCAAGCCCTTCCCTTATTGTTACTACTTAACAATCTCGGGGAGGCCAATATCGATGGCGTTCACCGCCGACAGTACGTCGTGTGGCACCGAAGGATATTTCGAAGCACTGAGGCTAATCTGCGGCGGATTCGTCACCACAAACCACTCACCTTTTACTTTGTGTGCGACCAGACGCAGCGTGTCGCGGCTGAGTGTCTCGGTGCCTTTGTAGCTTAGTGTTGTGCCGTACCACTCACCTCGCTGGTACAACGTGCCGGCATTTATCTTGTACAGGCTGCTGATTTTCGGATTCGAGGCGAGTATGGCGGCTTGTATGTCTGTTTGCTCGCTGGCAAGAAGCGTCTTCAGGTGGTCTGTGGAGTAATTCGGATTGAGCGACGTTTCAACCGGGATGGCACCGACTTTGACCGGTACGTCATCGGTGGCGATACCTTCACCGCTCAGGCGGAGTAAGTACAGGCCTTTTTTGAGCTTATAGGTCTGCCCGGAGGTGACGTGTTCTACTAGCTGACCGGTGGCGCGGGTGTTGCCATTCTGGGTGACGGCGTGGTATAGGTCCAGGCTTGAAATATCGTCGCTTTTATACGTCACAGTCAGCTTCTGGAACGAGTGCAGGTAGTTCAGCACGGTTATACCTGCAACCACAAAGATAGTACACAGCAGTACGACAATGCCGATTTTCATATATTTTTTGAGCGGGTTTGATTCGTACATGCTAGTTTCCTAAGGGGTTTTTAAAGTCACTGTACTCTATGGTGTAATCAGTCGGGTTGAAACCCAGGACATACATCTGCTTGAGCGCATAGTAGCGGTATCGCGGTGAAGATGTATGGATGGTAACGATGATGTTATTGCTCGTACCGATGGTTTTGTAGCTGATTATGTAGTACGGGTCGTTGAACGGCAGCCGTTTGGTAATGGGTTGCGCTTCCGAAAGGCTCACCTGCTCGCTACTAGTGGGTACCGTGTCTTTGGGTTGTGTGAACAGCAAGTATGCACAGGCGCCCGCCATGCCGATAACGGCTACGACTAAGAGTACTCTAACAACCCGGAGCAGTTTAAAGAGGCGGATTTCTAGTTCGTCGTTCATGCGGTGTGTACCGTCCCTTCTTTCACAACCGTTCCGGTACTATCTTTTACGGTTACCTGCAGCGTGTCGTCGCCAGTGATGGCAGCGGTGACCGACAGGTATGTATCGCTGCCGATTTCGCCGAGCCGGGCCTTGAATGAAAACGTGTCGGTTTCGCTGTCGAGTGCTACGGAGTCGGCGTTTATGGCGGCGGACTTGTACTTCCCTGGGTAGGCGCTACTGATGGTGTCGGTCAGACTTTTTTTGAGCGCCGCGTACTGGTCGACGGTCATGCCTTTGTCGAGGATGTTCTGCGGGCCGAGCAGCTGCAGTGCCGGCCGGTCTTTGTTGGTCGAGCTGTTGAAGACGACGGTCTGGCCGGAATCGGGGTCTTTGACGGCATACTCTTTTACGTATTTCGTGTCGTACAGGCGGGCTGTCACAATCGAAAGTGCGACGAGTCCCAGGGTTAGTATGATAATAGAGCGGTATAGTTTTTTCATATCTGTGTCGGTGGTTTCGTGATTAGGTTTAAACTGTGCACGCCGGTGCTATCCATGGCGGCGAATATCGTGTCGAGGTCCCACGGGCGGCTGTTGTAGTCTGACCGCGCATGTCCCGGCATCGCGCCCGGTGCTGGTGAGTTTGGGTCACCGAGCAGCACCTGGCCATCAACGGTAATGCCGCGGATGATGATGAAGTGGCCGGCACTGGTGAACGGCGTGGAGCCGCTGGCACTGATTTGTATCATGCCGCCGGCTCTGAGGCCGTCTATAATCGCCTGTTTGCCGTCGATATGTTTGGCCGTCAATTTGTAATTGGCATATACCTCCGGCAGCCTGCTGCCCTGCCCTTCCGCGTTGATGCTGGTTATGAAGTCGGCGACTTTGTCGGGGGTGACGGTCTTGTCGGCAAAGGTCGCGATGACTTCTGCCGCGCCGGTCGGCCCGCAGCCGTTCTCGGCTATCGTCCCTCCCCAGAACGGATGGTCGGCCCAGGCGGACTTCGGGTCCCACTGGGTATAGAACACGAAGTCGCCGTTCGCGACGCCGCCCTCGCATGAAGCGGTACTGGCGGACGCCTGCACGACCGTACCTCCGGCGGTCGAATTGCTCCCGGCGAGCGGCGGGTTGTCGGCGTATTTGGCGTATAGCGTGCGTGCCGGGCCGCCGCGGTTCGCTTTGACAGCCTCCTCGGAGTCGTTCGACTGTTCGAAGTCGCGGTGGAATATGTAGGCGGCGTCTTCGGGGGTGGTTGATGCTTTGAGCGGCGCGAGCACTTTGCTGTACTGGATGCTCGGGTTGGTCATTTCCTCCCAGAGCCACGCGAGTTGCGGCTCGAGGTTGGTGATAGGCATATTCATACTTTTCGCCATGTTCACAAGACCCTGTTGTCTCTCTTGGGGCGTCCATTGTGCGATACCGAAGCCGACGCCGGGCACTGGCGTGTAGTTGGCGTCCGCCATCGCACCGCCTTGTATGATGGCTGGTTCTACTTTCGGTGATGCTTCCTGCTGGAAGTTGCCAACGACGCCCGCAGCCTGGGCTAGGGTGAGCCCCTTGCCCATCAGGAATGATAAGACTTTTTCGACATTGTCGTTACCGGAGAGTGATACGCTCCCCACGCCGGTGCTGCAGCAGCTGCTGGTTGCGGTGGTGTTTGCGGCTGGTGTGACGTTCGCGTCGGGCACTTTCAGGCCCAGGGCGCGCTTTTGTTCGCGAATGCCATTGCCGCTAGGGACACTGGGCGCAGCTGCTTTTGCGTCGTTGTAGGCGCTTTCGAAGGCGGCCAGGCTGGAAACGTTGAAGAGTGCCATGTCGGCTCCGGCGGTCAACGAGCCGGCTATTTTACTGCCCAGGCTGCCGCCACCAGCGCCAGCCATCCCCGCCAGCTCGTCGGTTATAGCCAGGCCCTTGAACCCGATTTTGTCGCCGCGGAGATAGCTGTAGGCGTCGACGCTCATGCTGGCGGGTTTACCGTTCGTGAGCCCCGGTACATTCAGGTGTCCAACCATGACCGCCATCTTGTCTTCGTGACCCAGGTTTTTGAACGGCAGCAGGTCGGATTGTTCGAGTTCGGAAAGCGGCGGTGTGCTCGGCAGTTCTTGGTGGCTGTCGCCGCTGCTGTGCCCGTGGCCGGGGAAGTGTTTTATGACCGGTGTCACGCCTTTGCTGGCCATAGCTTCCCCGAAAGCTTTTGCCTTCAGGGTTACGGTGTCGGGGTTGCTGCTGATAGCCCGGTAGTTGTTGGTGATGACATCATTGCCATCCACCAGCAAGTCGGTATCTGGTGCGAAGTCCATGTTGACGCCCGCAGCCGAAAGTTCCGTGCCGAACCGCTCGCCTTCGGCCCGGACGGCACTGGCGCTCATGCCCGCCAAATCGGTCGCCTTCTTGTTGTCGGCCAAGCCGAACGAGTTGACGGTGTAGGTGTATTCCTGGTCGGTGGCGATGAGGAGCGGCGTTTTGGCGCTGGATTGTAAGCTCGGTATGGCTTTTTTCAGCCCGTCGCTGACCCGTCCATCGGTGCTCACCAGGAATATACCGCCGATGTCGTACTTCGCCAGGATATCTTTGGCGACGCCCGGGTCGCTGACGCCGACGAACAGGTGCTGGTCCAGCGCGCCCTCGTTGGCGGTCGTGTTGGTGTTGCTGGCATTGACCGTGCAACTGCCGTCAGAAGCTTTCCAGTCGACCCAGGGGCCAATAAGTGCTTGGCAGTCTGTGGCCGGGACGTTTGGCGGGCATGGGCATTGCTCGGCGGGTATGTCCGGCCCGCAGCGCTGCCCGTCCTTGTACTCTGCGAAGACTTGGGCCGGAGTGGCGGCAAAAACGAACACGCTCAAAGAAAGAAGCAGACCGAACGTCCGGAATGCGCTACGCACACGCATCAGTCTGCCGCTCCTGCGCTCGCACCAGATATTTCCGACTGTACATCGGCAGGCAGTTGGTTGAGTTTGGTCGGGTTGAACGGTGGTCCGCTCAGGTACAGGATATACCCGGCATCGGTGTCGTCCTTTTGCAAAAGCACTACCCGTTCTTCTTCGCCGCCTATCAGGACCCTGCCGAGTATCCAGACGCCACCGTAAAGGTTTTTGGCCGTCAGGACTTCGATGTCTTGCTGCGGGTAGTTCGAGTATATGGTGTTACGGAATACATACTCTGTCAGGCTTTCGGGTGTCTTTTTGACCAGGTTTACGGTAAGGGAGGTCGTCTTGCCTTTTACTATGTTGAACGCGCGGCTTTGCGTTAGGTAGCCGCTGGCCGATACCTCCAGATTGTGCGGGCCTTCGTCCAGTTTGAAACTGGTGCCGGTGTGGGCTATACCGTCGATTTTCACGACGGCGCCCGAAGGGGTAACGTGTAGTACGAGGTCGCGAGTGGCCACCGTACGGATCAGTTGCACACCTACCAACAGAAACAGTAGTACTGCCAACACGGTCACTATCGTTCTTTGGCGCCGACTTAAATCTATGCTCATGGGAGCTTCGTATACCCTTCGTACAAGAGTTTGCCGAGACCGATTTTCTCATCACCAGCTTTGAATATCACCTTGTTGGGCTCAGAACAATCTTCGCGCTTGCAGCCTGGGCGGCTCTGTCCTTGGGCTGCATCTATGTGGAGGTGGGCCGTGCCGCAGCCTGCTTCCGGTGGGCCGACATGCCCGATAAGGTCGCCCGCTTTTACAACTTGGCTGTTTGCCATCTGGGGAGCGTCGTCCAGATTCATATGCAGATACGAGACGGTTACGCCCAGTGATTCGCTGTAGATGGATACGCCACGTCCCGGGCATTTGTCCAGGAAGACGCCGACCACCTTGCCGTCGAACAGGCTATGCACTTCGGTACCTGGGTTTGCCATGACGTCGTAGGCATTGTATGGGTGGCCGCCGTCTTTTACGGATGGCAGGCACATGGCCGGGCCTTTGGTCAGGCATTCGCCGTTCAGTTGTGCCATTTCCTGCTTGGTGGCTTTCAGTGGGAAACCGGCCACTACGCTACCGGTGGCAGTGGTAGTGCTGGCAGTAGTGGCGGTGCTACCGTCGGATTCCTGGTCGACGCCGTACATGGCGCCATCCGCCTCGACGGAACTGTTTATAAGCAGGCAGGGGTTTGTCGTGGTGGCAGCCGCCTGCCCGGTGTGCGCATCCTGCGCCTGTTGGTTCAGCCAGTCGGTCACGTCCAGCTTGCCTGTCGATGCATTGAACTTGGCGAGCGGGCCGCTGACGCAGTTTGCATCCCAAAAGACGTCTGGTTGGTCCGGAATCTGCGAGTCCAGGTACCCCGTGTCGTTTATGCCGTCTGACGCAGACAGCGCGGTTGTGCTGGCGGCAAAGGCGGTGTTGGTGGAAAACGGCGCCGAAAACAGCGTGCCCAAGCTCGTAACAGGGTTCATAAGCCGGGTGCTGAGCGCCACGCCGCTCTGTCCTATGCCCGCCGGCATACTGACTGCCAGGCGCGAGACGAACGAATACGAGCTGCTGGTGTCAAACATGCGGGCAAAGAGCGGTTTGGCGTTGAATTCGTCCTGGTCGAGCTGGAGTTCCTCGTTCTGTATTTGCAGTGCAGCTTGGGGACTCAGGACTGCCCCGCCGAGCTGGTTCTGCGCACTGTCGGAGTAGAGCGCGTGGGCGCCCATGGCGGCGATGTTGGTAATCCGTCCCGGGGTCAGCCCCAAGCCTGCTACCGATTCCGGCTGGCCGGTCGCCGGAGCGTCTTGGTTGAAGGGCGAGGTCACGACCTTACCGACAAGCCAGTTGGTGAATTCGCCAATTCTATCTCCGGCCCATGCCGTGAAGCCCGGGCAACCGAAGAGCAGGCCGACCGTATTGCATGCCGCCTCAAAGACCGGCTGGATGGCGCCATTGACCACTTCGCCGACTTTATTTATGGCGCCACCGAGGGCACTAACACCCGGTATCGCGCTGGTGAATTTTGATATCTCAGTGGTGGTGTCGTTGCCGTGTGCCAGATTTTCTTCGGGGCATCCGCTGCTACCCGCCTCCATGGCAGCACCCTGGTAGCATGGGTCGGTGGTGCTGGCCGTCGCGCCGTCGGCATAGGTTTTGCCCAAAAAGTCGTCGAACACCGAGGCGGTCGTAACGGTTTTGGTACCCATGACTTGCTGCATGTACGGGGTGTTGTCGGTGAGCGCGTCTGCGAACTGACCCTGCAGCGCGGCGTTGGTATGGCCACTCTTCATTTCCGAAGCCATAGTGGTGTACATCGAATACATGGCGATTGCCGCCGAAGCATTGGCCGCGTAGCCCATGTACTTTACCATCGGGCCGATAGTAGTAGCCAAGTGCGCTACCCGTCCGGCGGTGAATACCCATCCGATAACGGGTATCGCTTTCCCTGCCGCTTCGCCGGCCGCGGCCGCGGCCGCATCGCCGGTGAACTTGCTGGCCATAGAACTCACGACGGTTTTTGTCAGGAACTTGGCGGCTCCATCTTTCGATAAATCTTCAGATTTCCCTATGAGCTTCTTGAGCTTCTCGTCCGCATCTTTTTCGGCATCTTCGGCCGATTTCCCCGATGCGGTGCCTGCTGATATGAACTTCTCTTTCGCCGCCAGCAGGTTTTCTACGATTTTCTTCTGGGCCGGGCTTCTGCGATCTTCGTCTCCCGGCTCAGCCGGGTCGAGGGCGGTGTTGCAGAAGTCTGCGCCGGCCAACATGCACTGGCCGATGAGCCCCAGGTTTTGGCTCAGGCTGCCGAGCACCCTGTCTGCGACCTGGGCTTTGAAGGCGAACTTCCCGTCGGTGAATTTGTTGTACAGGCTTTGTTTCTTGTCGTGTATATCGCAGGCGAACAGACAATGTTCGACACCGTATTTGTTTTTCAGCAGCCGCCACACCTTCCAGCGGACGTAGGCGTTTTTCCAGAACGTCGCATCCCTAAGCCCGTCGTCCAGTCTTGTCTCCACTAGCTTACGGACTTCCGTCGAGTTCAGTCCTTTCTGGGTGCTCTCCAGGCTGAATATATCCTGATTGTCCAGTATGTTGTAGTTGTGGCCGTCCAGGTTCACATAGAAGCGGTTGGAACCGACGCCCTGCGAACCGAAGACAAGACCGTATTTGGTGGCGAGCTTCTGCTCGAGCCGAGCGTCTTTGTACCCCTTCCAGAGCTGGTAGACGCGGTTCTTGCTGCCGTCTATGTCGCCGACGCAGTTTGCGTCGATGGTCGTGTGGCATCGGCCGGCGTTGATACCGGGCAGCACCTGCGTAACCATGTAGCGGTTGAACAGGCTGCGGGTTTCTTTGCGCACGGCGTTCTGTGCGGTGGCGGAGAATTTGCTTTCGATGCCCTGGACAAAATGTTCGATTTTGAGTGGTAATAGCGCCAAAAAGACAACACTCGCCGTAACCGCACCGCCACCGGCTATAGCTCCGGCTATCAGTACCTTTTTCTTTAGCTTCGATTTCGTGCCGCCGAGGCTTGCCAGTAGGTCACCAGGCCCTTTTGGTGCTTTGGACTTTTTGCCGCCCGTGCCGGTAAAGGGTATAGCACCGGCCTCCTCGTCTTTTTTCAGGTCTTTGCCGTCTACGGCTTTCAGGTGTCCGCGGCGTGGTTCGGATGTCTCGCCGCCACCTTCCAGGGCAGTGAGTTTTCTGCCGGTGTCGCTGTGGGAGTCTTCGGACGCTGCCGGTGCCACCGAAAGGTGTCCACGTCGTGGCTCCGAGCTCTCACCTCCTCCTTGTACGACGCCGAGTTGGGGGCGGATTTCCGGTTCTATCTCTTCGTGGTGTCGTTCTGGTTCCATGACTATGAAAGGTTGTTAGTACTTCCTGGATACAACTGGTTCTGGAGGTCGATAGTGCCCTGCGGTTGGTCGAAGTTGCCTTGTTGCATGGCGGCGACCTGTTGCGGGTTGGTGGTTATGAGCCCGGTTTCGGTCGGGCTGGCCACAACTTGTATGTGCACGTGGTTCTGGCCGGCGAAAAACAGCCCCTGCCCCACCGGGAACTGGCTCAGGCGTTTGCGCTCCTCGCTCGTCAGTTTAAACACCTCGCTCAGTACGTCGACGGCGCTGGTCGATTGCTTGAGCAGTATTTGCATACTGGCGTTGGCCACGATGGCCCGGCCCATGCGGCTGCCCATAAAGTCTTCGACGTCTTGAGTAATGGTGGTGATGCCCAGGTTGTACTTGCGGGCGCGTTTGGCGAGGCTGAACAGGAAGTTGGCGCTGTCTTCGTACTTCATAAGCTGCCACGCCTCATCCACCACCAGGATGCGCCGCTTCTGGTCGCTCTTGGTCTTGTTCCAGATGTAGTTCAGGACGATGTACATAGCCACTGGACGCAGTTCGTCCTCGAGATCGCGGATGTTGAAGACCACCAGCGGATTGTTGATATCGATATTGCTCGGCTGGCTGAAAATGCCGGCGAACGTACCGGTGGTGTACTTGCGCAACCGCTGCGCCAACTGCGGGCCGGTGCCACCCATATGCAGCAAGGTGTCGTAGAGGTCGGCGATGGTCGGTGGGATGGAAGTGTGAGTCAGTGGGTCGTTGGTGATGCCGGCTTTGGCGTAGGTCTCTATGAGCGCGGCGTCGAGGTCGGCTTCTTCGCTTGGCGCGAGCGCGGGCATCATGACACCGCCGGCGGCTTGCATTTGGGCTTGGGCGCCGCCCATCATGAGCCGCAGCAGGCCGTGCAAGGTTATCAGGTTGCTGCGCAGCGCGTTGTCGGCTTCTTCGGTGTCGACGACCTGCGGCAGGTCGAAGGGATTTATGCGGGTCGCGCTGTTCAGGCTGAGGCGTACGTATGCACCGGCTACCGCATCGCACATGCGCTCATATTCGTTTTCCGGGTCGATGATGAACACCTCGGTGCCGAACATCATGCTGCGCAGGGCTTCCAGCTTCACGGTGAACGACTTGCCGGCGCCCGACTTGGCAAACACCACCGAGTTACCGTTCTCGAGGCTGAACCGGTCGAAAATAACCAAACCGGAGTTGTGCATGTTTATGCCGTACAGTATGCCGTTGTCTTGGCTGAGATCTGCTGAAGTAAACGGAAAACTGGTGCTTATGGCGCCGGTCGACATGTTGCGGCGAATCTGCAACTGGTCGGTCATCTGTGGCAATACGCTGTTGAGCGCCTGCTCTTGCTGGCTGGTGGCCGGTTTGCTGTAAACCAGCTGCTGGCCGAGCATGCTTTCCACCTTGTGGCTGACGAATTCCAGCTCTTCCAGGCTGCCGCCGTAAATCGTGAAGTATAGGCCGAAACGGAAGAACCGCTCTTCGCCCACCTGTAGCTTGTCGCGCATTTCTTCGGCGTCAAGAATCTGCGCTTGTTTGGCCGGGTCGCGGACGCGGCCCTTTTCGGCGTCGATTTGCAGGCCGGCTTCCAGGTTGGTGACCTTTTTGCGCAGGCTCTCGAGCACGACCTGGCTCTCGACCGGGTAGACGTAAATGGAAATGTCGATAATCTCGTCGAGGTTCACGAGGCCGCTCAGCCAGCCGGTGTAAATCTGCCGCGGGTAACCGTAGACATAGTACGTGCGGGCGTAGCGGGTGCCGAGCTGGAAGTAGGTGCCGGAAAACTCTATGCTGCTGGGTGCGATGAAATCACGGAGTGCGGTTATGCCCTTCTGGAACGCCGCGGCGACTTCGGCTTGTTCACGGGCCTGCTGGGCTTGGGCGATGGCTACCGGGTCGAGCTGTTGCTTCTTACCCATCAGAAAATTCCTCCGGAATTTTCAAGTCTCAAGTACCAAGTCTCAAGTACCAAGTTGGGCTGCAGCCCTCTTGAAACTTGAAACTTGAAACTTAAAACTTGATTCATTGGAGTTCCCTCTGCAGGTGGGCTTGTTGCGCCACGCCCTGCCCCTTGGTTATAACCTCGGCCGTCAACTGGTTAAAGTCTTTCAGCTGCTGGCGGGTGGCGGTGTCGGGGTTGTAGCTGTCGTAGTAGAGTTCTATGAGCTCCTGGGTGTCGAGTGGCAAGCCTTGTATATTGCACTGCTGGAGGCCGTTCAAGACCGCCTGGACACGGTTGCGCAGTTCGGTCTTGGCTTTTTCCAGGTCGCCCTCGTTTATGACGACGTGGTTTTCTGACTTGCTGAAGAGCTGGCTAAGGCCGCCAAAGAAGTTCTTGCTTTGCGTCAGCGCCTTCTGGACATCGACGGTCGGGAAAAACGGTATAACCACATAGAACTTCTTGTCCATGATGTTTGTTTGCAGTGACAACTGGTCTATATAGCCGATGTAGTCATCCATAAGCAGCGCGAGCAGCATATTGTCGTGCTCGGTGCGGATTTTGTCGAGTTTTTCGATATACGGCTGCAAGTCGACCTTCTGGGAACGTACGAAAATCTGCATTGGGAAATACAGCGAGTTCAAAAACCCCTGGTATGCATACTCGACCGCTTCCTGTTCCTGCGGGCTCATGAGGTCGAAGTTGATACTCTTCACCATCACGACGCTGCGGTACGAGCCGTCGTTCATGATGACGATACCGTCGCGGATTTCGGCAATCTGCAGCGTGTTCTGCGTGCTGTTGGGGTTGGTCTGCGCCGCGGGGCGGAGGGCGGCGCCAGGTTGTTGGCCGGGCGTGACAGGGCCTGGACCTGCCTGTGGCAGGGGTGGCTGGTACTGGGGCTGCGGCGGGGCGTAGGTGGGCTGCGGGGCGTATGCGGCGTCGGGCATAACAGCGTCAGGGCGCGGCATGCCGGCTGGCTGGATTTGCGGCATGGGCTGTTGCTGCGGCACACCAGGCGCGGCACCTGGCGTGGGGTATGCTTGTCCATAGCCAACTTGGCCATTTTGTGTTTGCTGTGTTTGTGCGTTCGGATCCATAAACTGCTACTTGTACCGTCCCACGATTCAGTACCGACCTGTTTGCCCCAGGCGGCTTAGTGCAGCGAGATTATTACCTCGTCCGCCTGCCGCGCTATGGTTGCAACATCCAGATCGTCTCTATGAGCTAAGTTCATTATAGCAGCCTGTTTGGCCGGTGTCACTTCGGCTTGCTGCTGTTTCTGTTGTTCGGCCAACGCGGCCGCCACTTTGGCGCGGGCCGCAGCTTCTTCTTGCAGCTGCTCCGGTGTCTTGATGACTTTCATGTGGCCTTGGGCTACCAGGCTCATGCTCTGGTTTTCGGCCTTGAACTTTTCGGCCATGGCCGCTTCGGCGGCGGTCGGTTCGGCGGCATGTGGCACGGCCGGTACGTCATCATCTACAGAGCCGGGCGTAATGACCGGTGTGGCGCTGAACATCGCCTGGCCCGGAGGCGCGGCTGCGGGCTGGTGCATAAACCAGTAGTCGTTCGTTGGTTGTGGTGTGCTTGCCTGCGGCGCCGCTTGATGGGCGGCGGGTGCTTGCATTTGCTCGACCAGTTGCTGGTGATGTGCCGTCTGCGAGGCGGCAATCATGTCGTCGAAATGGTGCGCGACCGGGTTGGCAGCCGCGTCGAGTATGTCGTCGGAGGCGCGTATGTCTACTGTGGTAACTTCTTGCGGCAGGCTGCTGGCACCGAGCAGCCGGTCAGAATTATCTACCGGCGCCGCCTGGCTGTACATGTTCACGTTGACGTTCTTGACTGCCCAGCCACGGCTGTCGATGGTGTCGGCCAGTGCCCGCAACCGGCTCTGGACTTCATTCTGATTCAGCCCGTTAGTCAGGTGGCGCTCTATGCGCTTGGGGACAGTGATGGTTACGAGTTCTTTGGCGCCGCTTTGGTCCCATATGCGCCGGCGGGGCTTCAGCATGAACCGCAGTTTGGCGATTGCCCAGACCTCGGTCGGCTGGTCGCCCCCCCACGGCACGGCAAAAAAGCCGGTAAAGAGCATTATGGGGACGAACAGCACCGACATGTACGGAGCGTGTTTGGTAAACGACAAAAACGTCAGGTAGCCGCATATCGCCGCTATGCCGGCATAGATGAACTGGCGTAGGCTCAGCGGCCCCACCAGCTTATCTTCCGCTTCTACATCCTGTAATACTTTATACGTCGCCACGGTTACCTACAGTATACCCGACTTTCCATTTTCAAGAGGCCTGGCCTCTAACAGATAGGTAAATTACAGATTTTAAAAGTTTGCCAGCTCGTGCTTCAGCTCGGCCAATTTGTCGCGAGCTTCTTCGTAGTCTGAAACGAACTCAAAATACGCATCGCTGCCTCCGAAAAGCTGCAGGATGCGTTCGGGTTGCAGCCATTCAGCGGTGCGTTTGCCACGGTATTCGAGGATACTTGAGTGCGGATAGCGCCGCCAGGCGCGGGGATTAAGGTGTATGTACCGGGAAATGTGCTGCAAATATCCGTCATTGCCGATTAACGAGGCTTTGAAGCGATTCTCAAACAACGAGCCGCTGCGATTATATCGAAGGTTGAAATACCTGCAGTAACTCGACATAACGGACTTCATGAGCTTACTCATAGCCCCCTGCTCCACCTGATAAAACAGCAAGTGAAAGTGGTTGGGCATACAGCAATAGGCTAAGAGCTCGGCCTGCCCACGGAAATGTGGGTATGGAGCGCCTTCTTTGCTGTACTGCTGCTCTTCTGATAGATACCGGGCCAGCAGCCGCTGAAAGTATGCGTAATCCGCGTCATCTAAGAATATGGACTGCTTGCTCGCGCCTCGGGCGTAGACATGATAGTACGTATCGGCTAGGTCTGTACGTATGGTGTTACGTGATGGCATACCTCCAAAATAGCACCAAACCAAAAATCTGCAAATACCCTATCCGCTAGAGGCCAGGCCTCTTGGGGGCTGTGAGACTATATAAGCGGTTCTATGCGCAGGCCGGGTATGGTGAGCTTGGCTAGCGCCTTGTCGTTGGTTATGAACCGCTCTGCCCCGGCGGTAACGGCTGTTGCAAGATGTATAGAATCAGGCCCCTTGATGCCGTACGTGTGCCGGTACTGTCCGGCCAGTTGCGCAACCTGCTCGGTTACGGGGACAAATGAGAGGCTTTGTATGGCTGTCATGGCATCAAAAACCCTTGTATCGCCTCGGAACACTTCTGTGTACGCCAGTGTCGAACAGTACCCTGTTGCTTCTCCTCGGACAAGTGCGCTTATGACACGCTTAGCTGCATTAAAGAATTCAGGGTTTCGCTCAAACCAGTAGATGAACACGTTAGAATCGAGCGCTAGTGGGTTCATCGCCATTCTTCGTCACGCTCTTTGCGTATCCAGTCGGCAGCGTCGACGCCAGCCTTTTGCCACGGTGTATCGCGCATGATGCCCGCGTACTTGTCCAGAAACTCTTGGGTGGTCAGCGGCTTGGTGATGGTGAGCTGGGTGTCGTCTACGTTGCTGATGCGGACTTTTTGGCCCGGTTTGAGCCCCAGGCGCTTGCGCACCTCTTTCGGTATAACGATTTGGTATTTCGTAGAAACGGTAACTTCCATGTAAAACATTATACCAAAACGTAAAACAAAAGTCAAAACGTTTTACGTTATATCTGAACTGGAGCGAGCTGCAGGCCGCTTACGTTGGCGAAATCGCGGTCGAGCGTAACGAGTGACAGGCCATGCTCCAACGCGATGGCTGCAATCCACATATCGTTTTGGCCGATGGGCGTACCGGCCCGCCGTAGTTGTGCATATAAGGTACCGAATGCCTGAGTGGTGGCATCGCTCAGCCCTACCATATTCATATTCGGCAGCGCCAGGAACTGCTGCAGCAGGGTTTCGTTCTGTCTCTGGTGTGCGCCAGCTGCGAACCCGGCCCGCAGCTCGCCGATGACGACTAGCGGCACGAGCAGGTCGTGTTCATGCGTGAAATACTGTTTGACTTCCGGCAGGCCGCGCCGAAAAGCAGAGTACGCGCTAGTGTCGATGAGCAGGGTCATGCCAGAATTTCTCGTCTGTTTCAGAGAGGGCTGCGACGGCTTTGTCGAAGTCTTTGTCCAAGAACTCGCCACCGACGCCAAACATATCTTCCATGCGCGGCGGGGTAGTCTGTGCACTGCCGAATATGCCCTGCGTCAGCACCTCGACCGCCGTCTGGTTGAACGACTTGCCGGTCTGTTGGGCGCGCTTGCGGATGGCCTTGTCGACCACAGGGGGTATGTTGCGGATGGTGTATTGCAGAGTTGTCATGCATACAGTGTATGCCATGTATACTTTTTGTCAACCCACACCCGCAAGAGCCTTCTTCTGTAGGCTCAATAGCCTACCTACGCCTTGATTTGCAGGCACTACAGGGTACGAATCAAAAATCTGCAAAACCCCTATCTGTTAGAGGCCAGGCCTCTTCTGGGGTTTATGGGTCAGAACGACAGGACGTTCAGACCGCTTATGGCGGTGAAGCCCTTGTCTGCCGTGACTAGGCTGAACCCGTACTGCTTGCAGAGCGCCGCAATCCAGACGTCGTCCTGCTGGATGCGCTTGCCGGTTTTTTCGAGCACGGTAGCAATTTCCCCGAACAAGCGCGCGGTATCGGCGGTTATGTGCAGGATTTCAAGCCGCGGAGTTGCCAGGAACGCATCCAGGCGCTCGAGGTTTTCTGCCGTACGGGAACCGTTTTCGAACCCGAAGTATAGCTCGCCGAGCACTATCACAGGCAGGCCTACGGTAACGGCGCTCCGTACCCTTTCCGCTACCGTGGCGTTGCCTTCCAGTAGCGCGCGATATGCGTTCGTGTCCAGGGCGATGCTTTTCATGGCGCGTCGTTCGGCAGGCTTTCGAGCCAGGCTTGGGAACGGTCGAAAGACTTTGTGTCGAGGATTCCCCGGCCGATGAACTGGTCCATATCGTGGTACACGACCGGCTCGTCGGTGATGCCGGCCGACTGTTTCAGTGCCTCTACTACCGTCTGGTTAAAGCTTTTGCCTTGTTTTTTGGCGCGCGCACGCAGGGCCTCATCGAGCTTGGGCGGTACGGAGCGTATGGTGTACTGGATGTCTTGTGTCATGTATACACTATACGCCTACTATGCATACATTTCAAGCACTCACATGCGTACTTGCATCCAATTACCCTCTCAGTTTATCTTCTGCCACTGTTCTGCATCTTGATTTTGCAATTCCCCGCAAAGTACGTGGGAAAAATCTGCAAAGTCCCTATCTCTAAGAAACGTTTCCAAATCTCCCACAATACTCCCGTGACTTTGTAAAGTTCTTGCCCGGCCGGTATGGCGTCAGCCATACCGGCCTTGTTACATAACACAAGGAAACAAACAATTATGGCAATACCGAAAAAGTTGCTGTCGCGCAGCACGTATCCGAGTGACATCTCACGCGACCAGTTCAAGCTCATCGAACCGCCGCTGGAAGCAGGACGCAAGCACACCAAACCCCGGACAGTAGACCTGTACGAAGTCTTCTGCGGCGTACTGTACGTCCTCAAAAGCGGCCAAGCCTACTACACCGCCTGGAACTCGTTCCGCGTGCTGGCCACAGCGCTCATAATTGTCGCCGGGCTGGTGATGGTCATGTCGCAAGCACTGGGCTTTGATTTCCTAGACGCCTATACCATACGCA
>JBDHUJ010000025.1:0-25590 GCA_039809105.1 Saccharimonadales bacterium (SeqCode) | reverse complement strand
GACCCGCCGGCTGGAGGATTTCTGCCGGGAATGGATGGCAAGGGCCAACCAACCGGAGTTATTTACCAGCCCCACCGAATACTTGCGGTTTACGCTTGTTCCGGGTTAGTTGACTGAACCCACCTACTGCCGTCCCACCACCATTTCGCTTGTTGCACAGCTCGCACAACTCCCGTCAGTCATCGTAAAAGAAGCGGTAGACCCGCAGCACACAGACGCCAAAACTGCGACCTCAGAAGACGAAACGGCCGAAAGGGAACGACGTGCCCGAGCCGAGATTCGGAAGCGTTTTTCTGGCTTTACCGAAGAAGTGCAAGCCGGCACATCGCTGGAAGCACAGACTTTCAAGCAGCTTATCGGCCTCTTCGGAGCAGAAAGCGCCGTCGATGTGCTGTACCAGTACAAACCAGAGTTCAAAGGCAAGGTCGACATGCCAAGGGTCAAAAGCTTTCTGGCCGATTACCTCGGTGAGTTCACCGTAGCACCCGGCGAAATCGACTTCACACACCTAGAGGAAGGCTTGCCGCTACTTTCTAACTCGAACCTACAGAAATCTCTGACCGAAGTCGTAAAACGACACTGCTTGCGCAAATACCACGAAACCATCCGCCGCGACCGCACTCTCGACGATTTCGACGTTATCGCCGAATATATCGACGAAGTACGCAAAGAAGTAGAAAGCCTGGGCGTAAAAAGCCGGGAGCTCGACAGCGTATTGCAGACCGTCGAAGACTACTACCTATCGCTCTTCGAGCTGAAAATACCCGAAAAATTCGTCGACGTACTGCGCGATGACCGCCCGTTCCCAGACCTGAACCAGCGCATAAACATCCGCGAGACCCTTACCAACCGCCGTCAGCTTATCGGTGACGACCCGGGCATGGGTAAGAGCGCCTCGGCCATCATGACCAAAGAAATCGCCGGTGCGAAATGCGCCGTAATAGTCACGCCAAGCGCAGTGCTGGAGAGCGGGGTGTGGCAAGGTTACTTGGGCGCACAGAGCGAAGACAACCCGAACGGCAACTTCAAGAGTGGCCAGGAACCACGTGTCCTGGTTGTTAAAAATATGGAAAGCCTACAGCGCGTTTCGGCAGACGACTACGACTACATCCTTATTTCGCAAGAAAAAATCAACGACGGCTACACAAACGCCCTGAAAGCCATAGACTACGATATGCTCGTACTTGACGAGGCTCACAAATTCAAAAACGTCCTTGAAGGCGCCCGTCCCGACAAAATACTGCAACTGGCAGACAAAATCGAAGGCCCCAACAAATACCTCATGATGCTCACAGCCACACCGGCCCCGAACAAGGTCGCCGATATAGCCTTGACGCTCCGTTTGTTACATCCAAAGACATTTGCAAAACATACCAATGAGCAACTGGTGCACGAAATCGTCAAAGGCGACATCTTGGACATTCGCAGCCTGTTACTTCCTCGCATGCAGAACAAGCGGATTGCCGACTTCATAGATATACAGCCGCCGAATGAACAGACGGTAGAGATTACGATGACCGAAGCACAGCGTGTAGTATACGATGTCTTGCTCGAAGAGTACGAGCTGACAGCTACCGAGAAGCTTATGGCACTTCGCCAGTTCTTACTGAATCCCCAGATTTTTGACCCCACACCCGACCTCGAACCCGGCAAAATAGCCACCACGAGCGAACAGTTGGCCGATGCCTTTCAGCGGCACGACAAAGTACTGATGTTCGTCAACGATTTTGTGAATGGCGTCATAGTCGGCGACCAGACCATCTTAGACCAAATGGAACTACCAGAAGGCGTGCGAACCGGCATTATCCACGGAGATGTCACCAAGAAAAAGCGTCGTGAGTTGTTAGAACAGTTCCAGTCGACAGACGGCAAGATGCTACTGGTCGTCAGCGGGCAGACCGTCAGCGTCGGCGTGGACCTTATGGCAGCCGGCGAAGTCGTCATGTACAACCAGCCATGGACGCTGCCAGAAGAAATCCAGCAGATAGGTCGTGCCCAACGGCCCAGCCGCAAAGGTACGCTGGATGTCGTCCGGCTCATTACGCCGGACACTATAGAAGACGGCATAAACCGCTACATAATCGCCAAATATCAGGCAGTTGAAAAACTGATGTATGGCATGCCGCTGACCGAAATAGAGAGAAACATCGTTGCCGCCGAAGAAAAACCAGACTGCGAAACAGCCATGGTAGTGAATGGCCAGCTCGCCGACACCTACTACTCTTCGATGGACCGTATGAACCGCATGTTCGGGCAAGTAAAGGGTATCGGGCAAGCAGGCCTGCTTGGCGAAAACGGGTTCCTTGCACAGCACGGGGAAGAGTACGCGGCTAGCTATCTTGACCTGACCAGCCGAAGCTACCAAGCAAACGTCAGCCGCGCGACCGCGACAATCGTCAAAAGAATCGTGCAGGAAGCAGCGCCCGAAGACAAACCCGTTATCGTTGACATCGGCGCCGGCCCGGAAATGCTGCGCCGTCACATAGCCGATGAGCTCCAAGACAGCGTTATCAGCCTCGATATAAACCCACGCCAGCTGCAGGGCGGTGCCGGGAAGCGAGTGGCAGCAACCATGGCGAACCTGCCGCTACGAAGCGGCTCTGTAGATGTCGCAAACATGGCACTGACATACCACTACAGCGGCTGGTCCGAGCGCAAGCAAGACTTTGAGCGCCTTGGTGTGCTAAGTGAGCTGAACCGCGTGCTCAAGCCAGGCGGCACCGCGCTTATAACCATGCCATATTCGCTCGATTTCAAGAACGAAGGGGCATTCTTCGGCGTCCTAAGGCAGCTCGGCTTTAGTGTGGCCGAAGAACACACGGGTCTAGCCCTGGCAGGCGAAAGCTTCCGTGCCCAGACCATTGCGCTGCGGAAAGAAGCCGAGTGTCAGCACTCCGTCAAAGCATTGTTGAAGCAGCTGAGGAGCGCCACCAGAACGCTGTCACAAGACGAAACAGACGAAGAGCCGGCATCGGGCGGGGTAGTAGAAGCTCTGCGAATCGTAAAAGTAGAAGGTGGCCTGCGCGATAGCCGTAAAATCATTAGCAACTTCAGCCTGGGCGACAGGCTACTGCCAGTGGCCTTCAACGCAGAGGACCGCAAAACACTGGAAGAAGAACGTAGAGCTGTGGCCGAAATGGAAAGCCTACAGCAAGAGCATGGCGGCATAGGCGACATACCGGCCG
The DNA here is from genome assembly GCA_039809105.1 of Saccharimonadales bacterium (SeqCode). Lineage (GTDB taxonomy): Bacteria > Patescibacteriota > Saccharimonadia > Saccharimonadales > UBA4665 > JBDHUJ01. The sequence continues at coordinate 22,405 of JBDHUJ010000025.1, read as the reverse complement.
AGCAGATAGCTGCGGGCGGCTTCGCACGTTTGTTCGTGAATAAGCGCTACATTCTATTCCGCAAGCTCACCCTTGGTAATGGCGCTGTCGTTGTCCGCGACAGTAAGCCGCACTAACACCGGGAGGTGACCCCTCCATTTAATTACGGACGAGGGCGAATAGCCGAGAGGACAAGGCCCTCATCTGACAGCAGCACATCGGCAATGCTACTATCGGGCAGCCCGAGCGCTTCGCCTATTTTTCCTTGTTTAGTCACTCGTTCGTTATCAATCGTCGCCTGCATAACGCACACGCAGCTCAGCGTCTCGGGCGCATCTGCCCGCAAAAATAGCATGCGGTTACCCATAAAGTTCGGTACATATGCATCCGCCCGCTCGGGGCCAAAAATCGGCCGTTTCTCGAACCGCACATTGTGTCGGCTGTCTTGCGGCCGCGCAGCATCTATCTGAGCTATCCGACTTCCGACAGTCACCGTGGTTTCGACCAGTTCGCCGGCTACGTTACGCAGCGATTGCGAAAGAAACAGACCTCCGGCGATACGCTGCTTCCAAGCCTCTTCGGTCTTGTCGCCGGCCAAACCCCGCTCGAGCGAAGGCGTGCTTAGGAAATGCGTAGCCAGGCGGAACAAGGGGTCTTTATCTGCAACTGACCTGTCGCTCATTCGATTGGCCAAGATTGTCCGAGCCAGGGCTTCCACGACAGCGGGCCGTCTGCTTAGCTCGATAGTCTCATCGCGAGCGGCCGCTATGCTGCGCGTGTATATCGGCCCGACATCGGCGTGGGCATGAGCGCTGGTATCTACCAGCGTCCTGAACCTCTGGAATTCTGCAAGCGCTTCGTTTGTCGCCTTTCCAAGCCGTGCCATAATAACGATATATAACCACCTCCTAGCGTAGTTTGCAAGTAATCCTGCTCAGTTCCTACCAATCTGTTACAATCAGACCATGACGCCAGACACATACACCATTGCCGAACATCATTTTTCCGTCGGGGACGGGCACAAGCTGTATGTGCACGACTGGGGCAACCCAGATGCTAAGCAGGTCATCATTTCACTGCATGGCGGGCCAGGCAGCAGTGCCAAAACAAGCACAAAGATATATTTGACCCGACTCGTCAGCATGTCGTATTTTTCGACCAGCGCGGCTGCGGCCAGAGTACTCCATATGGTTCACTAAAAAACAACACCACCGATAAACTTGTCGAAGATATTTCGACCATAGCCGACAAACTCAAACTCGATACGTTCATCTTGACGGGTGGTTCATGGGGGAGCTGCCTAGCCCTAGCTTATGCGCTTAAACATCCAGAGCGCGTCAGCGCGATGGTTCTACACGGCATTTTTACCGGTTCACAAGTAGAAATAGATTGGCTCGACAAAGGCTTATTTCAAACCTTTTACCCCGAAATTTGGAACCACTACCTGAAAGCGACGCCTGCGGAACACCACAAAAATCCGACGGCTTATCATTACAAGCGCATCATGGGCAAAGACGAAGAAGCCGCCCGACAGTCCGGCCTTGCTTACGAAAGGCTCGAGGTAAATGTTATGACCCTTGAAGGATATCGCATACCGGTCGATGCCACAGATTACGACCCGAGTGGTATACGCATGGAAATGCACTACACCGCCAATCGTTGCTTCATGCCAGACCGTTACATCTTAGACAATGCGTCAAAACTTCAGATGCCGGTCTGGCTCGTCCAGGGTAGGTACGATATGGTCTGCCCGCCAGCAACTGCTTACGAGCTCTACAAACAGCTCCCGAACGGCGAGCTCATATGGACCATAAATGGCCACCGGCCCGACCACGAAGCCCTCACCGTCATGAGAACCATCCTCCTGCAACTGACCAATGAGTAAAACCGTCGCATTCATTTACGGCTTCACCGAAGGCGAATGGCACGGCAAGCGTTTCCGGCGACTGCTGCGTGAACGGGGGTACGAAGTAGTGTACAAGCTCAGCGAAGCAAGTGTCATCATCGCTCATTCCGGCGGCGTCTACCGGCTGCCGGACAAATTGCAGCCGGGGCAGCGGCTCGTGCTCATCGACCCGCCGTATTGGCCCGAGCGCCCAGTCCGCCTGCGCGCCGTCCGCATGGTGGCGCACATGGTCTGGTCGGTCCGGCCGGGCAACGCGCCGTTCTACCAGCTGCACAAAACCGCTTGGAATTTCCGGTACCTCGTCCACCATGCCGAACTCAACCGGGCGATGGTACGCCGCGCCAACACCTACGACCTGGAGCAGGAAATCACCCACCCCGGCACCGTACTGGTCCACAACGCCACCGACCCTTGGCTCACGCCTGACCTCGACGGCCTGAAGCTCATCAACCCCAGCCTGCGTATCGTGCACGTCGCTGGCGGTCATGATGATTGCTGGGTGCATCCCGAACGGTATATCAATCTGTTACAATCAGAGCTATGAGGAACATCGGACAGTGAGCCCGCAAACCATCGCACAGCTAGCAGATTTACGCAGCCGCCAGGCCGCGTACCAGCAGCGGCCCGCAGACAAGCAAAAACTCGCTAACCGGACGGTTCTGGCGTTCGTAGGAGCAGCCTGCGAAGGCAAAAACACGCTTATGGACGCCGTCGTCGCACTCGACAAACGCTTCCACGTCATCGGCACGGTAACCAGCCGCGCACCTCGCGAAAGCGACGAAGGGCTGCCGTATACCTACTACGAACATACTGACGCCGGACTCCAGTCGCTATTTCAGGATATAGACGACCATAAACTTGTGCAGTATTTCGTCGCCAAGCAAGCCCCCTACCATGTCTACGGTTCCGACACCGAAGATTACCCGGGCGAGTACAACGTCGGCGATTATTTCGCCCACTCTGTTGCCGATATGCGCACCCGCGGCTTCAAAAAAGTCATCGCGCTGACCATCATCACCCCGCCCGAAATCTGGCTGGAGCGCTTTGAGGCCCGTTTCCCGCAAGGCCACGAACTCCGTACCTACCGCCGCGACGAGGCCATAGAAAGTTTCGAGTGGTCGCTTGCCCAGCCGAGCGATGGCAGCCACTTTTGGGTCGAAAACACCGGCGACCCGGCAGCCGCGGCCCAGACCATCGTCAACATCGCGCTCGGCAAAAGCAAAGGCAACCCGAAAGCCGCCGAACTCTGCCGCGACAGCCTGGACGCCGCCGCAAGGATGGCCGCATAGGCATGGAACATACGTACTGGCAGAAACAGGGGAGCAAGCCGCTCTTTCCGGAGCTGCAGTGGAGCCGGCCCGAGAACCGACAGCAAGCCGGGAAGCTGCTGATAATCGGTGGCAGCGGCTACGAATTCCAGGCGCCGGCCAACGCGTACGGCGATGCGCTGGATGCGGGCGTGGGCGTGGCAAAGGTACTACTGCCAGATAGTATGCAGAAGACGGTGCAGCACCTATTTCCAGAAGCCGAATTCGCCCCCAGCACTCCCAGCGGCAGCTTTGCCAGCGCCGCCCTGGCGCAGTGGCTCGACCTGGCCACCTGGGCCGATGGCGTACTGATTCCCGGCAATCTCGGCCGGAACAGCGAAACTACTGTGCTGCTCGAAACGTTCCTCGAAAAGTACCAGGGGCAGGTCACGCTCACCAAAGACGCCGCCGACCTGGTCTGCCAGCAGCCTTTAAGCGTGCTGCACCGGCCGGAGACCACGCTGGTGCTCGCCATGGGGCAGCTACGGCAACTGGGGTCACAGGCGCATTTTCCGCGGGCTTTCACGACCACGATGGGCCTTGTGGCCCTCGTAGAAGCCCTACACGAGTTTACCAAGCGGTTTGCACTGAATGTCGTGTGCCGCTTTGAGGGCCACTACGTGGTCGCCGTAGACGGGCAGGTAAGTTCAACTGCCACAAAAGATGAAAAACCCGTCTGGCGCCTCGAAACCGCCTCCACCACCTCTGTCTGGTGGCTCCAAACCCCCTCCAAACCCTTCGAAGCCCTCACTACGAGCGTATTGTAGCTAGAAATTAGTATGGATTATAGTTTGTTTTTATTGTATAATACCTCACATATTCATGTATGTGTACTGAGTTATTATGCGGCGACCCCACAACAAGCAGGCGTATCCCGATATGTTAAAAAGCCCACTAGGCCGCTACTATCAGCTGGGCGATAGACGGACATCAGCACAAAGACTACAAGGTTTGTTTCGCGCCATTAGCTCCATCGAGCCCCACGCACAACTTACGAAGGCCGATATAGCTATCGACCTAGCCGTCAGAGACCCCGACGCAACGGCACGACATATCAGGGCAGCCGAAGAATGCCTACGAGAGGCTATCGAGAGCACTGACGACATGCACCGGAGCGGATACGAATCCGAGACACGCCGACGAGCGTCTACCGCCATAAAAGCACGTCTACGACTCGCCGAACTGGGGACATGGGAGCAGGTGGCTCAGGGCACCCCTAGGCCGACGCCGCTGTACCCAGACCTGCTCGAAGCCAGCCGTGACAGCTTACGTTTTTTGCCAGGTAACCAACCTCAATATACCAGCACTCTCGTAGAATTTATGCCAGTCCTACTGGGTAGCCGGGGGCTGAGCCGTGCGGCCGCCGCCGGCTGGCAGGGAAGGCTTTCGCTACAACGCGAAGATAAACGCCACTATATCGTCTCTAGGCAAAACCCTAACTGGGATTGCGGCGTAGTCGCAGACGATGACGCGACCTACGACAGCCCCGATCTAAGACTCCAGATGAAGAATGGCCACAATCCCCAATCAGCACACCCCGAGGTCACCAAGGTCAACGCAAACAGATACAAGCTGAACCAACCGGTTCGTATCATACAAAGCTGCTTGGCAGAGTTTGACGGTGTACAGTTTCCGTCCTTGCTTTCGACTGGCGAACTGGACGACATCAGCGGCACCTTCTACGATGAAGTCCTTCGACCGGCCGCTTGAATCGGGGCTAGTTAAGTGGCCGCCAGCAATTGATTGCTACACACATACCGACTATACTGCCTCATACAACCGAAAGGGATTACATGACACCTCAAACTAAAGCAGACGTACAGCAAGCCGCGCTGGCACTGAATGGAGCGGATAAGCCGTTTGTTATCAGCGCCACAGGCGACCAGATTGCCGGCAAGTGGAATGTGCTGGATGCCAAATGGTACGGTATCATTTCGCAGAACAAGGCCGACCAAAACTACAGTATCACCGTCACCCTCGACGAAGCGACGCACACATACACCTATTCGGAAGTGACGACATCGTCCAGCAGCAGCGTCGGACTCGGCGGGTTTTCGTACGAAAAGAGCACGTTCAAAGGCAAGCAGTACAGTTTCAACGCCGGCACGTTGTTAGGCCTAGGCATGCAGAACAAAGGCAGCGACCCGCAGGCTGTCGGCACCGCAACTTATTCGTTCGACACGGGGCAGATTAAAAAGCCACTGCTCGACGCGCTCGCCCAAGCCGGCTGGAGCGAAAAACCCGGCTTTTTCAAACGCCTCTTCGGCCGCAAGTAACGGGTTAAGCTGACACCAAAGTAAAACAACCCTCAAAAGAAGGTTGTTTTACTTTGATAGGCGAGGAGGCGAAAAGCCAAAGTCTTGGCATATCGAACGGCACGAGCGATTCTCGTAGTCCAATGGGCTTGCTGAAGCAAAAAGAAGCCCTTTCGGACTTCTTGATGACGTAGGATACTCCTTTCGCTGGTCTATAAGCGACATCTCTGCCATGACCCGCGCGGTCTTCCTACCTACTATTTTACGCTTTCTCTACTTCAGGTCAAGCACTTGATGGGTTTTTGTAACAACTAGCAGTCTTTTGACACTTTTTCTGTGTCGGTCGTTGTCAAGATATTTGCTTATGAACCTCATGATTTTATCGTCCATAATCGGGGTTCTAAAAGTACCGATGATAACGTTCTGCGACTGGCCTAACGCAGCATTTATGTTTTGGCGGACTTTGTCGATTTTGCCGCTTTCGATACACTTTATCTCCCAGGCCAGGCCGTTCATAGTGATATCTGGCGTGCGAACCATATACCCCTTACTTGCCGCGATGAACTCAACATCGGAGCCAAGCCTAGCGAAAACATTCGCAATAACGATATCTGACTCTGTCGGCTCGGCACCGACCTGCATGGTAATTCTTCCCAATCTGCCTTTTCTGGACATTGCAACATTGTAGCACCCTTGTTCGAGAACCTCACAAGATTTTGTTCATGAAATGGCCCGGCTTCCTTGCAGGAGGCCGGGCGTCTGGCGTATGCAATCTTTGGTGAGCGAGGAGGCGAAAAGCCAAAGTCTTGGCATATCGAACGGCACGAGCCCCGAATCAAGTTCAGGATAAACTCCGCGCCGGCGTGTAGGCGCATTCTTTACTAGCTGGTGCCTCGGGCCGGACTTGAACCGGCACGAGCTTGCGCTCACAAGATTTTGAGTCTAGCGTGTCTACCAATTCCACCACCGAGGCACAAGTTAAAAAAGAAAGCTGCTGATTTTTCCACTCGCCCAGGACATTAACGTACTGTAAGGCGCATTGCCTTAGTTATCAGAGGTGTATTGTACTATAATATCTACTGAAACGCGAGTGGGCAATGCCCGCACGCGGAAAGCGTACGCGCCATGAGCAACAATCCACTTTTTCCCCAGAACCAGGACGACCCATCTGCGAAAACCACAGACACTGCCGCCGTGGAGCTCATCCGCAGCAAAGTCGCCCGCGCCTACGCCGATGAACCCAGCGCCACCGAAGAACTCGCCGAGACCAAGCAGGAAAAAGTACTCAGCAAACACCAGCAGTACCTGGCCGAGCTGAGCGCCAGCGGCCAAAGCCTGGCCGAAATCCAGACCGCTTGGCACCACTACTACACCCAGCTGCCCGACGCCGAAAAACACGAGGTCTGGCAGGAGTTCTATGCCGCCAACCAGCACACCCCGTACCAGAAGCTATTCCAGCAGCAGAAACCTGTCGCCAGCCGCAAGGCCATAGACCCGCCTGCACAACCCGAAACACCCCAGGCCACAGCCACGAGCGAAGCCACGCCGAAAGAACTTCCTTCGGTCAGCAAACCGGTCGTCACCATCGCCCAGCCACAGCACATCCTGCCCTCTGGCGAGCCACTACAAAAACCTAGAAAAGCATCGCAATCCAGGGTCGGCAAAACCGTCAACCGCGCGCTGGACAAACCGGCTGTCCGCGACCTGAAACAACGCATCGTCAGCAAAGTCAACGCCGGCGGCAAACTACAGATGAAGCACCACGTGCAATCATTGGCGTTTGGCCTCGCTACCGGTGTTGTCGTTATCGTTATCTTGCTGTTTAGTTTCTTCAACCAAGTCATCATCGCGCCGTTTATCCAACCCAGCCGGCAGGTGAGCGCCACGCCTATCATCATCGGCACCTCCGGCAGCAATATCGACACCAGTACCAACCAGATTATCGTCCCCAAAATCAACGTCCAGATTCCACTCGATTTCAGCGTCCAGACCAACGATGAAAAAGAAATCGAAACCGCACTCGACAGCGGTGTCGTGCACTATCCGAGCACCGTGCGTCCAGGCCAGAACGGCAACGCCGCCTTCTTCGGCCACAGCAGCAACAACATCTTCAACCCAGGCAAGTACAAGTTCGCATTCGTGCTTTTACGGACGCTGACCACCGGCGATACGTTCTACATAACCTACAACGGGCAAGTCTACGCCTACCAGGTCGTCGACCACGAAGTCGTGCCGCCCAACCAGGTTTCGGTCCTCAGCGACACCAAGGGCAAGACAGCCACCGCCGCGCTCATAACCTGCGACCCGCCAGGCACCAGCACCAACCGCCTGGTGGTGTGGGGCGAGCAAATCAGCCCGAACGTCAGCGGCAACGCCGCGGCGACGACTACCGCAGCCCAACCGACAACCGGCGGAGCGCCCGCCAAACTTGCCAGCAACGGCCCAACCCTCTGGAGCCGGTTCGTCAACGCTCTTACCTTCTGGAATTAACTCAAAGAACAAAGAGCAAAGAACAATGAACAAAGAGCGCGGCTCATAAGCCTGAGTGGTTTATGTGAGAGTCAGAGCATCCGCGAACATAGGCTGTTCATTGCTCATTGTTCTTTGTTCTCCTGACTACTGCTTTGTGGTAGTCAGTGGCGTGGCGTAGAGCACGGCTGTACCCTCACTAGCCCCAGGCGACACATTGTACACATACGAATAGTCCGGGTCGAACGCCGGCAAATAAGCGGGCAAGGCAGCCTGCAGCGTCTGCACATTCTGGTAATCGTAGTCGAACACAATCTGCCGGCCACCACTGACATATGTCAGGTGGCTCCCGTCCATCCAGACCGCATGCGTCTGCGGGTCGTCCAGTGGTTGGGCCGTCGTGTAGTGGTACGACTTCAGCAAGTCGGGGTCGGCATCGTACACCCAGAACTCCTGGCCGCTTTCGGCCGTTATGAACTGGGCGGTAGAGGAAAAGCCGACGTGCGTCAGGTTTTTGAGCGGGAACCGCCGCCACGGTTTCGGCAAGGGGCTGGCCGTCGTCAGCTGCTGGTTATGCAGGTCGCGGTACAAATACACCGCCGTGTCGCTGGCGGCGCCCAGTATGACGTATTCGTCACCGCTGTAGTCGGCGATATCGAGCGAATAGCTGTCGGAAACGGGCAGGTTACGCACCGGGTACGTCTTGTCACCGCGCCGCAACTCGACGCCGACCATGCCTTCGGGCAGCGTACCGCTCTGGGGCGCCGTCGTCGCGTACAACAGCGTGTCATCGCTGTACGATTTGAACGCCACGACGTGCTCCATGGTTTTGGGCGTCAGCGAATCGTCGGTCGAAAGCGTGCGGAGCGTGCCCGCAGCCGCATCGAACGCGTAGAACTGCGTCGGTTTTTTGTTGAACAGGCTCAAAACTTCACCTTCGCTCAGCGTCACCGTGCGGCTCAGGTTGACGCTGGCAGCCGGGTCAGCCCGGTCGAGCATAATGTACTCGTGCTTGGCGGCGCTGCCCGAGCCGTAGTCGTGGCGGAGCAACAGGTGACGGTTGTCGGTCGACCATTCTACCACCGTCCAGGTACCTTCGGCCTCGGTCGCGATACCTTCCAGCGAAAGGTCGGCCGTATCGGGTTCGGACGGGTTACGCAGGTCATAGCGGCGCAGCGTCAGCGTGTCCGCAGTAGGCTTCACGATAAGCCAGCGGCGGTCGGGACTCTGCGAGGTAAACGCCGGCTGAGCGGAAAAGTTCATGCGGGACTGTTTGGTCAGTACCGTCGGGAACAAGAACGGATAGTCAAAATGCTGTACGTCATCGCCGTTCACGGTAATCTGCCGTTTCCACTCACGGTACCCGTCGGCCGCCAGTTTGAGTTCGTAATCGCCGCTAGGCAGCTTCAGCTTGGTGTTCGTCTGCCCCTTATACTGCTGGCCATTCAGGTAAATTCTGGCGCCGGGCGGCTGGCTCGAAACGAACACCAGGCCGTTCTGTATGACCTGACCCTCTCTGTTTACACCGTAGCCGCTCGTTTGGTACAGCAAAATAAGCGCCGCAATAGCTATGGCGATAGTAATCAGCCCGTACCCTACCAGCAGCACGAGCTGGTTCCGACGGTATTTCTTGGGGTCGAGGAAGTCCATGTTTCAGCCCATAGTATACCAAAATCCTGCCTTTTTGGCCGGGAATCACCATGGGCTGCCGGAATAACGCAGTCTGGGGGATGCAAACAAGATGCCGCCGTTTACTGTTTACCATTCGTTTTACCTTTTACCTTTTACCATTCACCATGCGTTAGCCATTTACCGTTTACCGTGCGGACGTTTGTTCTTCATGGTAAACGGTTCATGGTGAATGCATGGTAAAGGGTGAACGGTGAATGGTAAACGTATGCTTTGGACTTGACCTGGCGTGACGGATGACGAGATTGCGAGAGTCAGATTTAAAAACCTTGTCTTGCTCGCTAAATCCGCTTGCGCTTGGGATAGCATTAGCGGTACTATAAGTGCAAATAGTTACGCACAAACCATGGGTCGAGAGTAAAGATTCCCAAATGAACAGCAAAAACGTCATAGAGATAAACGGCAAGTTTTACGACACTGTCAGTGGACAATTGGTCGTGGAGCCGTTCGGCGCAACCGCCCCGGCGACAGCGCCAGCGCCACAACAGAGCAATCACGATAACCACGTTGTAAGTCATACAACAGCAACATCAGTACACACCCGGCAAACCATCGCGAAACCCGCCGCGCAGGCAGCAAGCAGGCCTGTCCGGCCCAGCACCGCACAGTCGGCGGTTCCGGCGCCGCAGCAACCGGCTACCGAGACGTATCACGCAACCCGCACCACAAACCATGCGCACCAGATACACCAGAAGGTGCAGGTGCATTCAGCGACCGAAAAAACCCACGTCAAGCCAAGCGCTGCGACGCATATCAAAGTACAGACCAGCACCCACGCAACAGGAACACACCACACGCCACACAAGCAGCAGACCTCCAGCACACTCATGCGCCACGCTGTCACGAAGCCGAAACCAGGACTGAAAAAGCAGCTCCACGCCCAGACGGCACTCGCCGGTAAAACGCCGAATCTGCTCGTCAAAAAAACTTCCGCCTACTCGGTCACTCCGGAACGGGTCGTGCGCGCTCAGGCAACGCCGAAAAGCCAGCAAGTCAGCCGCTTCGAACAACGGACCACGTCATTCAGCATACCGGTAGCGCTCGCACCAGTGCCGGTCATGCCGGCGCCAGACGAACAGCCCGAAGGCGGCGTACCGACGACGGCCGGCGCTCCGAATCCCGCGCCGACCAACAAACCGGCCGATATGTTCGAGCACGCCATACAGAACGCCAACCACTTCGTCGACACCAAAGTCCACACCCGCGCGTTCCGCAAAAAACGTCACCAGCAAGTGCTGAGCATTGCCGCCGCTTCGCTGGCGCTCGTCGTCATAGCTGGCTTCGCCACCTACATGAACAGTCCCGGCTTGCAGTTCAAGCTGGCGAGTGTCCAGGCCGGTCTCGGCACACAAGCCCCCGATTTCGCAGCCGCCGGCTTCGCGTATGGCGGTGTCCGTACCGAGCGCGGCACACTGACGGTCGGTCTGAAAAACGGGGACAGCACGCTACAGCTCAGCCAGCAGAACACCAACTGGTCCGACACCGACCTGCTGCGCGAAGCCAAAGTCGGCACCGACGCCAGCGGCCAGCCGCTGTACAAAACCATCGATGCCGATGGCACTACCGTCTACCGCTTCAACGACACCTCCGCGACCTGGATAAAAAACGGCGTCTGGTACCAGCTCAGCAGTCCCGAGCCGATTACCAGCTCCCAAATCCGCGCCGTCGCCCAGAACAGCTAGAGATACAGCTAAATCCACGACTTCGCTTACACAGAAGCTGTGTTATAGTATGCGTATGAACGATGACCAGATTGCCGACCTCAAACAATTCATAGCTACGACTATCTCGCAGCAGACTGCCCATTTGGCCACGAAAGACGAGCTGGCCAACCTAGCCACGAAAGAAGACCTGAAGAGTCTGGCGACGAAAGAAGACCTTGCGCGTGTAGAGCGGAAAATCGACGATATTCAAGCCGCCATCGGCGAGGCAATATCTGACAGCAACGAATCCGCCGACGCGCAGATTACCGACCTCAAACAACGCGTCACCACCCTCGAACGCCACTTCGCATAAAACCGCTAGCAATTCGTTTCTGACACCTTGTCGGATATAATGAACAGATATGAAACCTGTCCGCACCCGCTTCGCGCCATCTCCGACCGGCTATCTGCACGTCGGCGGCATTCGCACCGCACTCTTCGCTTGGCTCGTCGCCCGGCAGGCCGGGGGTGAGTTCATCCTCCGCATAGAAGACACCGACCAGGCTAGGGAAAAGGAGGGCGCCGCCGACCACATCATCAAATCGCTGCGCGCACTCGGGCTCGATTACGACGAAGGCCCCGGCGTCCCCGGTGATTTCGGCCCCTATTTCCAGACCGAGCGCAAGGCCGGCTATCTCGAATGGGCGCAGGTGCTCATCGACGAGGGCAGGGCATATGCCGACCCGTATACACCAGAAGAAGTTCAGAAATTCCGCGAAGAAGCCCAGCGGGCCAAGAAACCGTTTCTGTACCGTAACCATAGGCCGGAAAACCCACCGAAGTGGGATGGAACGACCGCGCTGCGGTTCAAAAGCGACCCCAAAGAATACAAGTGGAATGATGCCGTCATGGGCGAACTGCACGCCGGTGCTGAAGCAATCGACGACTTCATCTTAATAAAATCAGACGGGCTGCCGACCTACAACTTCGCCCACATCGTCGACGACCACGAAATGCAGATTACCCACGTCATCCGCGGCCAGGAATTCATCGCCAGCGCTCCGAACTATCTGAATCTGTACGAAGCCCTGAATTTCGAGCGCCCCGTGCTGGCAACCATGCCGCACATCCTCGGCCCCGACGGCAAGAAAAAACTGAGCAAACGCGACGGCGCCAAAGATGTGCTGGATTACCTGCGCGACGGCTTTTTGGTCGAAGCTATGGTGAATTTCATCGCTTCTTTGGGATGGAACGACGGTACCGAACAAGAAATCTTCACCCGCGAAGAACTCATTGAGAAGTTCAGCCTGGAGCGCGTCCAACGCAGCGGCGCCATCTTCGACGAGCGCCGTCTGCTCTGGATGAACGGCTCTTGGATCCGCAGCCTCAACCTCGACGAACTCTATCATCGTACCACCGAGCCTTCGGGTGTCGTCATTCTGAACAAGAGTGAAGAATCTGAATCAAAGAGATCCTTCGCTCACGCTCAGGATGACGCGGAGGGTGGGAGTTACTGGCCCGAAAGCGCTCAAAACTACCCGGAAGAATACCGCAGACAGGTGCTTGGTCTCGTCCAGGAGCGCCTGAAATACTTCGCCGAACTCCCCGAACTGACCAACTTCTTCTTCGAAGACCTGCCGGTGAATATGGAACTCATAGACGGCAACAAGCAGCTCAAAAAGTTCAGCCACGAAGAACTGAAAGCCTTACTCGAGCGCGCTAGGTCCGACCTAGCGCAGAGCGATTGGAGCGTAGCGGACTTGAGTGAGAAGCTGAACGGCCTCCTCGAAACAACAGGCCAAAAGCCCGGCATCCTCTTCAGCCTCATACGCATAGCCAGCACCCAAGCACCGTCCAGCCCCGGTCTCGCCGAAACCCTCCGTGCCCTCGGCCGTGAAACCTCCCTCCGCCGCATCGACACCACACTCGCCAGCCTATAGCAACACGCTGCTGCTTGCATTCACGGCCAATGCGTCTACTATAAAAGCACGATATAGGAGGATACATGGCTGGCAACACACTCTCAAACAACCCCGAGCAACGCCTCGACCCGCAGAGCGACATTATCATCGCTGACCAAACACTCGTCCCACGATTGCTCGCCAAACGAGACGAATACTCAGAGCGTCTGGCGCAGGAAGAGGGAGCGTTGTTTGAACACCCCGAAAAGAGACTGCTTACCGGCACCGCTTTAGACCTCCTGAAGATGCATGCTTTAGATGCTATACTGGCCGCCAACCGGGTGGCACCTGGGCAACCAATCACCAAAGAGCAAGTCGTTACTTATGTGGCAGACGTAACCGGATACGACCTGACTTCGTTCTTAGAAACACCCTCAAAGTACGAGGAGGAGGGAATGTGCTGGGGCCCGGATATCCCCGCTATATTGGCCAACGAGGGTTCAGACTTCACGACACCCTCCGCTAGCCGCTTCATGGCACACGCATATTGGATTACAAGGGGTTATGCAACTGGTGAGATGTGGGGTATTACGGGCGGCACGGGCCTACCCGAAGAGCCAGTCGCAAGTCAGAGTTAATGGCCCTCGTCGTACTCGTCAGCATAGAGTAAACCTTGTGCCTAGACGCACCACCATACTACCAAGCATATTTGTCAATGTTTTGACATAGGTATTACTCTGTTACAATAAAGCTTATGTTTGACGATTTCGTGGGCGGGCCTCGTCAGAAACTTCCACGCCGAAAATCAAAACTCATCAGACCTGGCACTTCTGGGCAACCAGCCCCGGTAGTGTTTTCGCCACAGCAAAACACATCGCCCAGTACCAATGACGGCTTGAACTGGCGTCAGGAAGTACCGGCTAGCCCGGAACCGGCTTTCCGCACCCCCGAAGTCATCGCCGCAGACACACCGAGACCGACGACCGACCAGATAGAAAAAACCCTCGGCGCAACCGCTATAGTAGATGGGCCGACTGAAACCAATCGTTGGAAGCAGTTCTTGCGATGGCACTGGCCGCATAGCCGTAAAATCACCGCTATAGTCATCACCGTCGCCGTCCTGCTCATAGGCGGCGGTTCGGCCGCAGCCTACCTGAACCAGCCGAAGGGGCAGAGCGACGTACACACTAGCAAGCGCCCGGCCTACACGCCGCCAAAGCCAAAGCCAAAGGTCATTTACAGCAGCCTGACCGGCCTGCCGGTCGCGGACGAGAGTGTCAACCAGCGACCGGTCACCGGCGTCATGATAGAAAACAGCCTCGACGCCCGTCCACAGAGCGGACTCGACCAAGCCGGCGTGGTCTTCGAAGCTATCGCCGAAGGTGGTATCACCCGCTTCCTCGCGCTGTTCCAGGACACGCAGCCCGACTACCTTGGGCCCGTCCGCAGCGCCCGGCCATACTACGTCCAGTGGTGCATGGGCTTTGACTGCAGCCTGGCCCACGTCGGCGGCAGTCCCGAAGCCCTGCAAAACATCAAACAGTGGGGGACCAAAGACCTCGACCAGTTCGCAAACAGCGGCAGCTACCACCGTATATCCAGCCGCTACGCCCCGCACAATGTCTACACCAGCGTGGCCGAGCTGAACGCCCTCGAAAGCAGCAAGGGCTTCGGCGCCAGCAGCTACACCGGCTTCACCCGCAAAGACGACCCCAAAACCAAGCCGGCTGCCACCGCCACTAGCATCGATTTCGCCATTTCCGGCGCGTACTACAACGCCCATTTCGACTACGACGCAGCCACCGACAGTTACAAGCGCAGCGAGGCCGGCGGCCCGCACATGGAACTGCATAAAGATGGCTCGCAGGTACAGATAACCCCCAAAGTCGTCGTCGCCCTGGCCATGCAATACGGCCTCGAGGCCGACGACCACCACAGTTACTACAACGTTATCGGCACTGGCCAAGCCTATGTGTTCCAAGACGGTACGGTGACGACGGCCACCTGGAGCAAAGCCGACAGCAAAGGTGCGCTGACGTTCACGGGCGCCGATGGCAAACCGCTGGCGCTGAACCGCGGACAGACGTGGATAACTGCGCTGCAAGGCCTCAACCAAGCCACTTATAAGTAACAAGTTTCAAGGTTCAAGTATCAAGAAGCACCAAGCACATGACACACTCCACCCACACTCCACTTGAAACTTGGTCCTTGAAACCTGGCACTTGCCGCGGAGCGGCCTAATGGATTTTCTCGAAAAGCTCCGCCGCCAAATCCGCAGCTACCTGTTCGTTATCATCGCCCTCGAAAACCTGGTCATCATAGCCACCTTCGCCATCCTGCAGCCGCTGGAATTCCTGCCCACCGAACAGCTGGCCATGGTCATGGGAGTGGCGGCCGTCATCGTCTCTGCCATACTCGCCTATGCCGCGACCGACTTCACCCTGCAACCGCTGGCGACGTTGTGGCAGGTTATACAGCATGTTTCGCCGCACGGCGAGCAACAACCCGCGCCACAACTGAACAAATACCGCCTGGGCGCCGAGCTGGTCTCGACCCTCGCCAACCACGTCTATCAGCTCGCCAGCGTCGTCGATAGCGTCCACGACGGCGCCGACAAAGCCGAAGCCCACACGAGTTTCGTGGCCACCGCTTTGCCATTGCCGCTGCTCGTCCTCGACAAAGAAGAAAAAATCGTCTTCGTCAACGAAGCCGGCGCCAAGTACCTGGAACTGCCCGCCGCCGACCTCACCGGCCAGAGCGTCTACACCGTACTGAACATGTCATTCGCCAGCGACCACACCTTCGACAGCTGGCTCAAAGACGTTAAAGACCACACGGTTACCGCCAACGCCAGCTGGGAGCGCGTCCGCGTCGGCCTGCCGGGCGAGGGGCAGAAGCCGCTCCTGTTCGACCTGGCCGCCCACTACAACAAAGACAATCCGCTCGGCTACGAAACGCTGCTCGTCCTGTTCGACCACACCGCCATGTACAGCCAGGACGACCAGGCCATGAGCTTCGTCGCGCTGAGCGTGCACGAACTGCGCACACCGCTGACACTGCTGCGCGGCTACATAGAAGTGTTCGACGAAGAGCTCGGGCCAAAACTCGACCCCGAGCTGAAGGACTTCATGCGCAAAATGGACGCCTCCGCCCAGCAGTTGGCCGCCTTCGTCGACAACATCCTGAACGTTGCCAAAATAGAAGACAACCAGCTGACGCTGCAACTCCGTGAGGAATCATGGGCTAGCGTCGTCCAGACAGTGGTGGCAGATTTGAGCTTGCGCGCCAGTGTCCGCGGCGTCACCATCACCACCGAAATCGCACCCGACCTGCCGAAAGTCGGCGTCGACCATTTCAGCATCTACGAAGTCTTGGCGAACCTTATCGACAATGCCGTCAAATACAGTGGTGGCAGCAAGGAAATACACGTGTCGGCCCGCCTGAACGACCAAGGCCTGGTAGAAACCAGCGTCGCCGACAGGGGCGTCGGTATAGACACGGCTATTTTGCCGCACATCTTCGACAAATTCTACCGCAACCACCGTAACCGCGCCCAGGTAGGCGGCACGGGCCTCGGCCTATTCCTGGCCAAGGCCATCGTCGACGCGCATGGCGGGCAAATAGAAGTCAGCAGCAAGGTAGGCGAAGGCAGCACCTTCAGCTTTACCGTGCTGCCGTATTCGCAAGTCGCCAAAGCCGGCACGCCGGGCGAAAAAGGCGAAGTGACCCGCGCCGCCCATGGCTGGATAAAAAACCACTCTTTGTATCGTGATTAATCACGATACAAAGAGTGGTTAAACCACGCATGATTACAGACAAACCCTAAAGGGTTTTTCTACGGTCGCCGTGGCGACCTACTTTTCCGTCCTTCAGACCGAAAGTCCAGAAACCCCCTCAGACCAAAAGCACTGCGGCTCGCGACTAGCGAGCCTGTCTCTGACTCCCGGTCTGCAGTCCGGAAAGGTAGCCCGGCTAGCCGCTGTGTTAGCATAGCGGCTACCGAGCGTAGGGAAACCCTTCAGGGTTTCCCTGGTCAGACTAGAAGACGCCTACGTTGGAAGTCATACTCAATGTTGAATCGTCCGCCGACTTCTCACTCATCCCCGTGCACGGACATGCAGTCCCGGATACAGCCAAGAACTGTCCGGGCGTACCCTAGGCTCGTCAGCCCAGCGGAAGCTGGGATGACAAACACCCAAACCGATACCTGTTATAATAAACCCATGCAACCAGATGAAACCAAATCAGTACCGGCAGGGAAACGGATTCTCTGCATCGAAGATGAGCACTTCATCTCCGAGCTCTACGCCCGCGCCCTCACCAAAGCCGGCTACAGCGTCGATGTCGAACTCGACGGCGAAAAGGGTTTGGCCGCCGCCCAGACCGACACGTATGACATAATCCTGCTCGACCTCATGGTCCCGAACCTCACCGGCATCGAAATCCTCCGCACCCTCCGCGACCCCGGCAAAACCCCCGGCCTCCACGCCAAAATCATCATAACCACCAACCTCGAACAGCGCGACGACGTCAAAGCCGACATCGAAAGCCACGCCGACGGCTACCTCGTAAAAGCCGAAATAACCCCGCACGAACTCGTCGACTTCCTCTCCCGTCTCGCCTAAAACGAAAAATCCCCAACCGTTGCTGCAATCTGTGCGAACTTCATAGTTTTTTCCTTTCGGATAGACTCAGACGGCGGGTGCCATCCGAGGAACGCTCGGATGTAGGGCGATTCGTGCCAGCTAACTGTGCCCGTCGCCTCGTCCGCGAGGAGGTATGCCTCACGAGAAGACATAATCTGACTCCTCAGAGAACCATCCTCCAGCCAGGTCGCGTCGATTTGCTCGTCGCATCTCCGGACCTTCAGCCACACATTCGTTACCACTGCTTCGTCCCCCTTGGGGTCGTTGGGATATGAGTGCAAGAGATTTCGCCATTGAAAACTTTTGCGGCCGATGCATGACAAATGTCGTGAATCCGACGCAAAAGTTTTGAAAGCGAAAACCAAATTGTATGAACTAGTTGTAGTAACGTGCAGAGTTAGTGGAATCGACGTGCCTCGCCAACGCGGCGAGGGAACGGACTCAACAAAAACTCCTGGCGCAGCGGCGTGTGCGTACACCCCTAGGAATGGGTGAGTGCGCTACCGTGCCAGCGGCCTTTGTTACCCTATATTTTTAGCATATTTTGTCAAAAAAGTAAATGGTCTACCCCTGTCAGGGTGTGTTCATCCATAAGCATACGCCCGTGTGCGAAAAATCACAATACATTTTTGTGATATTCGTAACATTTCCACTCGTACTTTACCTGAGCATCAAGCGAAATCGAGCTGCAGGCAGGGCGGGAAATGTGGCAAAAATCACGTTGCATAAGCACCTTGGCGAAGCGTATAGTAGAGAATAGCCATGTGAGGACTGGCGGTTTTTCTCCCCAAAGAGACAGCCTCTTTTACCTCGCAGACTTACATACACTTTCGGCAATCATACTTCGGTCCCTGTGCGCCTCCTACAAATAGATTTCTTAGCAAAGTCACGAACGGTGAACGGCCAATCGTTACTATAGGAATCTCTCTTCACCTCCGTTCCCGGTCTCAAAACGAGCACACGGACTCTTTTATTTATCTCAACTGTAGGAGGAATCTCTATGACCAACGTTATCAACACACCTGTAAACGTAAACAGCTACTACTTTACCGGCCCCGAAATGAAAACCTTTCCGCGCGAAATCGAGTTCGATGGCGAAGCCGTAAGCTTCGCGAGCGGCTTGCGCTACCTGGTACAAAAGGGCGCCGAGGCCATACGGCTGTTCGACATGAGCGGGGCAGACGGCCGCGTTTGGCGCCTGCGCGAAGACCACGGCAACTGGACACTACTGGCCACGAAAGGAGCATTCTAATGAAGACTTACCTCAGTGAAGATATACGGCAAATCCAAAGGTATTTTCCGGGAGCGAAAGCCACGGCACTCCACACGCCGTTCGACCTGACCGATAGGCCCAGCGGAGCCGACAGGCCAACCCGGACGCAAATCGGCATCACAACCGACCCATTCCGCGAAAACAGCTCGGAACCGCGCTGGTACGGAGACCTGGCATGGAACCGTTAGATATGCGTGAAGCCGAAGCCGCGCGCGCAGAGGGCACCGCGGTCGGCGTCCACGCCGGGTTTCCGAACCCAGCGGCCGACCGGCAGGGCAGTCCTCTCAGTTTAGACAGGCTGCTCATCCGCCACCCGAACAGCACCTACTTTTTCCGCATTCGCGGGCATAGCTGGTACCGCTACGGCGTGTTCGACGGCGACCTGGCGCTGGTAGACCGCGCGCTCAGCCCTCGCGACGGCCAGGACCTCGTAGTCTGGTGGCAAGAAGGCGGCGAGTTCGCCCTGAGCCGCTTCCAGCGCGCCGAACTTGAAATTCAGAGACAAAACATCTGGGGCACCATCACCGCCATCGTCCACCCCCGAGAACAATAATTTTCAATTTCCAATTTCCATTCAAGAATCAATGCTTCAATTTTCAAATAGGACTGCGGTTATGGAACGTTTGAAAATTGGTTCTTTGAAAATTGAGTGAAAATTGAAAATTGCGACTTGAAAATTAAATCACAAAGCATAACGCATTATGAAATCTACATACGCACTAATCGATTGCAATAACTTCTTCGTCAGCTGCGAGCGCCTGTTTCGCCCAGAGCTAGAGGGTCGGCCGGTCGTCGTTCTGAGTAGTAATGACGGCTGCGCTGTGTCACGCAGCCAAGAAGCCAAAGACCTCGGCATCCCCATGGGAGCGCCCTTATTCAAATGGCGTGATGTCTGGAAGCAGCACAAGGTCGTGACCTTTAGTGCCAACTTCGAACTGTATGGCGATATCAGCGAGCGTATCGTGAATATATTGACATCCGTCACGCCGAATATCGAAGTTTACAGCGTTGATGAATCATTCTTAGACTTGTCCGAATTAGACATCACTGATTACGAAGCATGGGGCGGGGCGGTACGCGGCAGCATCCTCAAAAACATTGGCGTACCGGTCAGTGTCGGCATCGCGCCCAGCAAGACGCTGTGCAAACTTGCCAACCACTGGGCCAAAAAACACCCCGAAACCGGCGGCGCCTTTGCCTTGGCACCTCAGACGAACACCTCCCGCGTCATTCTGAGCAGTAGCGAAGAATCTACCCAAATACAAACCAGATTCTTCGCTACTGCTCAGAATGACGAATATCTGAAAGCTCTGAGCGGGACACCGGTGCAGGACTTGTGGGGAATCGGGTGGCGGCTCACGCCGAAACTCAAGGCCGAAGGCATCCACACCGCGCTGGATTTAGCTCAGACCAACCCCAAGCGAGCCCAACAACTCATGGGCATCCACGGCCGCCAGATGGTGTACGAGCTAAACGGCACAAACTGCTTGCCGCTGCAGTACGAACGCAAACCGCAGCAGATGGTCATGCGCGGCAGGCAGTTCGGCGAAGATACGCGCGAGTTCTACGTCATAGAAGCGGCCATCGCCAGCCTGACCGCCCGAGCGGCTGCAGCACTACGCCGCGAGAAGCTTCTGGCCCGGCAAGCAGTGGTCATTTTGCAGACTAACCGGCTCAAGCCCGGCTACCAGCGCGTAACCGAAACGGTCAAATTGTACACGCCTACGGCAGATACGGGCACGCTGTGCAGCCAACTGGTCCGTATGCTGCAGACCGTCTACAACCCACACCTCGACTACCACAAAGCCGACGTGCTACTCTATGACCTCGTGCCCGAAACCGGACTACAGACCGACTTGCTTGGTACCGTAAATATACCTGCAAGCGAACGCAGCAGCCAGCGTATGGCCGCTTTGGATACGCTTAACCGAAAACACGGGAAAGGCACGGTGCATTACGCCGCCGAAGACCTGAGCAATAGCTGGCAACCTCGCAAACGCATGAGTAGCCCGCGCTATACCTCCGCCTGGGGTGATTTACCAGAGGTAAAGCCTGTATAATGCACCGTATGGCATACATCGCGCTTTTGCGGGGCATCAACGTCGGCGGCAAAGCTATCATCAGCATGGCCGAGTTAAAAGTGTGCTTCGAAAAACAGGGATTCACTAGCGTCAAAACCTACATAAACTCCGGCAATGTCATTTTCGACGCGCCCAAAACGAAGACAGACACACTTGCGTCGCAGCTTGAAACAGCCATCGAGAGCAGCTTCAAGCTGCCGGTACGGGTGCTCGTAAAGACCGCCGAACAGCTACAGACCATCGAAACGGCCGTGCCAAAAGCCTGGGACGACCCGGCCATCCGCTGCTACATCTTATTTCTGTGGCCATCGATTGATGCGGAATCAACCCTGGAAACCATACCTTTGAACCCGGCCATAGAAACCGCCAAGTACGTTTCCGGTGCGGTCATTCACCGGTATGAAAAGAAAGACGCCACCAAAAGCCGCCTGAACCGACTGAACAGCACACCACTGTACCAAGACATCACCATCCGCAATCTGAACACTCTCCACAAACTCGTCACGCTTTTGGAGCGGCCATGAACCCCGAGCAATTCCTTGCCAAATACCCGCTTATTTCGAACCAAGTAAACAAAGACCAAGTGCGGGTTATTTTGACCGAGCTCGAAAAAGTGTTGGAGCAGGGGACAGAGGGTGCCGTCGTAGAATTCGGCTGCTACATCGGCACGACTAGCCTGTTCATCCGCCGGTTGCTCGATGCGCGAGGTGACAACAGAGAATTCCATGTCTACGATTCGTTCGAAGGTTTGCCGGCAAAGACTCGCGAAGATGAAAGCCGGGCAGGGGAACAGTTCCAGGCCGGCGAGCTGAACGTCAGCAAAAAACTGTTTCTGCAACAGTTTCAAAAAGCGGGGTTGCGACCACCGTTGACGCACAAGGGGTGGTTCAAAGACCTAACCGATGCGGAAGTGCCAGAGAAGATTGCGTTCGCGTTCCTCGATGGCGACTTCTACGAAAGCATCCGCGACTCGCTCAAGCTCGTACTACTTCGGATGCAAGCCGGTGGCACCATCATCATCGACGATTACGCCCGCGAAGCCCTCCCCGGCGCCGCCAAGGCCACCCACGAGCTCCTGCCGAAAGCCACCATCCGAACCACCCACAACCTCGGCCTCATCCATTTCTAAACAAAGGTACCCACTCACCCCACCGAAGTAGCTGTCCCGAACTTCTCAGACCAGGCCCGCTGCCACAGGGTATTTCTGAGCTGCGTGAGCAGTTCCCCGCCTTGTGCCCGGAATGTTTCCACTACGG
>JBDHUJ010000024.1:0-27433 GCA_039809105.1 Saccharimonadales bacterium (SeqCode) | reverse complement strand
GTAGTCCGGGGAGACAAAGTGAGGAAGATAGGCATAAAGGCCAGCCTGAAGAAAGCGGGCAGGAGTACAGCATACATGGAGTATCTACTGGGGATGTAGGGGCATATGCGATTGCCCTGACTTATGGCTGATGTATTTCCTATTGAGCGCCCAAACCTGCCCATTTACCCACCCACTCCAGCCGCTAACACACTAGCGTTGCGCCTGGGGGTTACCTGGCAGCGCACTCAATCCGATGAAGCGATAGTCTGGGGCCATCACGATGAAATCCAGGCTTTTTCGATTGAGACATCTCAAGGCGGTGTTCACTACGCCAACCGTCGGTTTGGGGCCGTGGTTATCGGTGTCGTAAGCCCAGAGGGTATGGAGGACGAAATAATCGTCGGGCATGGGACTAACACATCGACGTACCAAGGCGCAGAGAAAGACTGTGCGGAGGTTCGTTCGCTCGTGCAGACAGATGGTGCTGTGGCCGAGCTAGCCAGTATCTATAACGCCCCTTCAGTTACATGGAAGGCACTGGCTATCTATGTCGCCCACAATAGGCAAAAAGGTCTGAATCTGCATATCAACGGCATCGATAGCGAAACTGTCGACCCGTGCGGAACACCTTGCCGAGGATTCATAGACAAGCACCCGGCCACTACGGAGAAGACGCGTTTGTTCACTACTTGCGTCGATGAACTCGGTAACATAGTCGCCAGCCGGTCTTTCCTGTGGCCGGAAACGATGCGACGGTATGCGGGCATCACTCCTCCTCGTACGCAGAGAGAATCCATGGCTGCTAGGCGCTTACGGTAAGCCATGGGCCGCTGGTCTTCGTCCTCATGATTATAAATATGCGTTAGCTCCGGAGACTTGCTCGCGAAGCAGTAAATCGCGCATCCAACCCAAAGCTTCTCGGGGCACTAGGCTGAAGTCGGTCCCGGGTGTATTGGTTTCGTGCCACCGGTGAAAATCCGGACGCTCCAAATCTCTCCCAAGCCAGGTGTCCATGCGAGTAGTTTGTAGCTCGCCCTTGTCGTCTCGGTACCGGACGGCCAGGCCCCCGATTTCTCGAAGTGTCTCGTTTATCAAACGCAAATCATTAGAAGGGTCGTATTCGTTGCGGAATTGCGCGAGTGCTACGGGCTTGCTCGTCCGGCCGAAAACGCTGGTGCGAAGGCCATGCTGCCAACTTGCTGCCACTCTTCTTTCCCACAGATTCGCATCGGTCGTTTCGATAAACGTTAGAAGCCACAGAGCAGTGCGGGTCTGGTTGGCCACTGGGGTGTTTTCGGGTATGCTCATCTTAGAAATCGATTCCTTTGTTGGCGAGGAACTTATCATCGAAATGATGTTTGATTTTAGTCATATTTGTGGCAATGTCAACATGTTTCAGGAGGCTTTTGGGGAAATCGCGGCCGGTGAGGCAAAGTGAGGTGCCAGGGGCGCGGTCTAGGATGAGCTTTTCGAGGTGTTTCTTAGTGAGCAGGCCGTCGTGGACGGCGTTGTTCACTTCGTCGCAGATAACCAGCTGGTATTTGCCGCTGGTCGCGCAGCTATATGCGACATCGTAGGTCTCCTGAGCGGCTTGCTTGTGTTGTTCGGGCGTAATCTGCGTGGCGCTCAAATCGCCGGCGTTATAAAACCCCTTGCCGCCTTTGTAGAAGTGCAGCTGGTCTTTGAACAGCGGCATCACATCGCGCAGGAACACGTGTTCGCCCACGCCCCAGTACTTTATAAACTGCACAAATGCCACGTTCCAGCGGTTGCCCAGCGCGCGCACCAGCAGGCCAAGCCCGGCACTGGTCTTGCCTTTGCCTTCACCGGTGTACACCACCACGACCGACTCTTTGGTTTCGAAATCTTCAAACGCCATACAATCAGTATAAAGCCTCTCTTACTTCTCCAGAAGTGATTCGATAGCTATTCGGCCAGTACTGCGCTGAATGGGCAATGGCCCTTGGCTAGCTTCGGCGGCTCGGAGCAGGAATGCCCCCATTCTTAGTACGCGCAAGTGTACGAACGAACGCCTGCTTTGCTCGGCGGTTCTCCGATTTGTACGGTTCTCGTCTATGAGTGAGCGAATTGCCCGGTTGCCGTAAATCGCGTCTTCGGTGGCATCATCAAAATCAAACCGATACATCGGGTCAAGTAACCTGTGCCATCTAGTGTTCGGGGAGAGATGCTCGGGCTGCTGCTGTGACATCGCTGGGGTTTTGAGGGCCGTTGCCAGCTCCTGTAGACGTTGCTCGGGGTCTTCCAGCAGCCATGCTTCGTGCGCTTTCAACTCTTCTTGGTCTGGGGACGACATGGTTGCGGGAACTATAATCTACGGCATGGCATCAAGAGCGCCCACTTTGTACGGGTTTGGGTCTGCTGCCATATACTATGCGCCTCCTCTTAACTTCTTCAGTGTAAGAGCTTGGCAAGGGGCTGTAAAGAGATGTATCTCACAGATGTGATATGAAAATTCTCACAGTGTTAAACCAGGCGTCTCCCAGTAACTACTAGCAGCTGGTCAAATCAATCTGGAGATATTCGTCGCCCAGTGTGTTGTACACGGGCGCGGCTCGCTGCGCGATATAAAACGCAGCGCTTGCTTCATCAAGCGGTGTAATTCGCAAAACTTGTGCGCCATGCTCGCGAGCGAAGCCGACCGTGTCGGCAAGGAGCGCCGCGCCAATCTTTTTCCGATGGTACGCAGGGTGGACGGCAAAATTCACCAACCGGGCTACTCCTTCGGCACTTTCGAAATCGTAGTGTTGTTGTTCCTGGGGGTGAAAATCTACGAAGCTTGCACCGATTAGCCGTGGTTCATGTTCCTGAAAAGCACCGAGACCTTCTTGTTCGTTGAGTTTCATAATGGAGCTTATGTAAACCAAATCGTCTTCGGAATCTTCCCAGAGGGGTTTGAATAAGGAGATTACCGCAGGACGGAGCGCAATGTTTTTGCGGAGGTCTACAGGTCGAACCGTAAAGGGGTTGCCGAGCTTGTCGGTGTGATGGCGTTCAATGCCCATAATTACATTATAGCATATAACTCAACAAAAAGCAATTTTTGGCTATGCTAGGCGGCGAGGGCGGCGTCTATACGGGGGCGGTCGAAGCCGACGACTATTTTGCCGTCACCGAAGTCGAGGACGGGGATGCCGGTCTGGCCACTCTTGGTAACTGACTCTTCGAGCCAATCGCGGTTGCTGTCGACGTCACGGTATTCGTACTTGACGCCGTTCTTGTCGAAGTAGTCCATGG
Organism: Saccharimonadales bacterium (SeqCode); assembly: GCA_039809105.1. Lineage (GTDB taxonomy): Bacteria > Patescibacteriota > Saccharimonadia > Saccharimonadales > UBA4665 > JBDHUJ01. The sequence goes on along the minus strand of JBDHUJ010000024.1, from coordinate 24,196 downwards.
CGACGTGGCAGAAGGCGCACCATTCGGCGCCGTAGACGATAACTGGTTGTGTTGCATCTGACATAGCTGATGCTCCTTTCGTGTTCGTACCCTCAGTATACCACACATTACTATACAAAGTATAGTATAACGCAAGGCAGATACTCAGACAAGTCTTCAATGGCTGTTCTGGACGTAAGCTCTAAATTCTAAACCCTAAGTTCTAAACAAATTCGAAATTCAAAGGTTCGAAACGTTTCGCATTTGGAACATTTGGTATTTGGTCATTGTTTAGGATTTAGAACTTAGAGTTTAGGGTTTCCGTACTTTGTCCCTCCATGGGTTGTGTTACAGAGAAGCAAACTGATATACTGGGTAGGAATGACACAAACTTCCCTTTCCAGCAACGGTCATGCTCATGCCGCTACTACTAAAAAGCATGGGGTTGGTTCGTCCGATGCCGACGGTGCTAAGTCGGCTGCTCGGCAGCAGTTCGTGGGAGTGGCGCTGAACATGAGCTGGCAGCTGGCCGTGGTGGTACTCGTGCCGATATTCGCCGGTGTGCAGCTCGACAAGCATTTCGACATGGTGCCGGTTTGGACCATCGCCGGGTTCGTGGTAGCGGTCGCCGGGTTCGCCAGTGTGGTCTGGAAGGCGTACGTTACGTTTAACCAGCCGATAACTCCGGCCGATATCGAGTACGCCAAGCGTTTGCGCGAACAGGAGAAAGACGATGATTAGCGGTTTGTTTTCCCGGTTCGCGGCTGAAAGCGGACCATCCATCCACGTTGCTCCGGCTGGCGTGCATCACATCGGTGGGCTAACCATAACTAACTCCATCCTGTACGGGTGGATTTGTATGGCTATAATCTGCGCGGTGCTCATTTACATTGCACGGCACATCACCATCCGGCCCAAAGGCGGGCTGACGCAGTTCGTCGAAGCGGGCGCGGAATTCATCATCGGCCTGGTAGAAAGCAACTTCAACGACAAGGCCAAGGGGCGCAAGTATGTCGGGTTCTTTGTAACGATTTTCTTCTTTATCTTGCTCAACAACTGGCTCGGGCTGTTGCCGGGCGTGGGCGATGCGCTCCATGTGGGTGACCACCCGTTGCTGCGCGCCTTTACGGCTGATTTGAACGGTACGCTGGCCGTCGGCATCGTGACGATGATTTTTGTGTATGTGGCATCGGTACGGGAATCGGGCGGCTTCCGTAAATACCTGCGGCATTTCTTTGTCGGTAGCCCGTGGCATCCGCTCTATTTCGTCATCGGTCTGCTGGAAATGCTGACTGACCTGACGCGTGTGCTGTCGCTGAGCCTCCGACTTTTCCTGAACATCACCATCGGCGAAATCGTCATAGCCGTGTTCTCGTATCTGGGTCATGTCGTCGCACCGCTCACCGCCCTGCCCTTCACGCTTATCGAGCTGTTCGTCGGCGCATTGCAGGCCTATATCTTTACGGTGCTGAGCATGATGTATCTGGCGATTGCCGTCAACCATGCCGACGAGCATCACGAAGATGCCGCCCACCACGACTTGACCCCTGATGCTGTTCCTGAAACAATGAAAGAACAGGAAATGGGGGCCGCAGCATGAGTTTTGTGCGATATGCCACAAGCTCTCGTGCCGGTGTCATTTCGACCGAAGTGGAGAAATCTTCCTTTGAAAGACAAGGAGGATCTCTCCGCTCCGGCTGCGCCTCCGGTCGAGATGACAGTGGACGTGATGAGCGTTCAGTGATTCAAACAAGTGATAAGTAATTAGGAGAAAATAATGGCACCAGTTTTATTCGCAGAAGCAACTAACAACCTCGATATCATCGGCAAGGGCCTGATGATTGCGTTCGGTTTTATCGGCCCGGCTATCGGTATCGGTATCATCGGCGGTAACTACCTGCAGGCCGTTGGCCGCAACCCAGAAGCTGCCAAGTTCTTTGGCCAGGCATTGGTCTTCGTGGCTATCGTGGAGTTGTTCGGTCTGCTGGCCTTCGCATCAACGTTTATTGTTAAGTAGGAATGAGTAGTATGGGATATGTAGAAAGTAGTATGGGTGAAGAACAGGCGAACGTAGTTCGTCCCATGCCCCATGCTGCATGCTACCTACTACAACAGGAGCTACCATGTTGACATATTTTGCAGCCGACGAAGGTGCTTCGGGCATCGGGGCTCTCGGCCTAAACGGACAGGCGCTGCTCATACAGCTCATTACGTTCGTGCTGGTCTTTTTGGTACTGAAGCGCTTCGCGTTCAAACCGATTCTGAAGGTCCTGCTCGAGCGCCGCGACCGCATCGAAGCCGGTGTCAAACTCGGCGAAGAAATGCAGAAAGAACGCGCTGAACTCGATAAGAAGATTACCAAAGAACTGGCCGCTGCCCGCAGCAAGGCCGATGGCATCGTGGCCGAAGCGAACGATACTGCTCGTGCAACTATTCGCGAAGCCGAAGACAAAGCACGCGTCAAGGGCGATGCTATCGTCAAAGGTGCCGAAGAAAAGGCTGCTCAGGAAATCGTACGGGCTCGCAAGAAGCTCGAAGGCGAACTGGTCGGTCTGATTTCCGACGCCACCGAAGCTATTATCGGCGAAAAAGTCGATGCCAAGAAAGATGCGCAGCTTATAGACAAAGCCCTGAAGGAGCAGGCTGCGTAATGAAGACGCCGAACTCCCAATTGCACGTCATCCTGAACGCATGTGAAGGATCTGTTCTTGATGGAAAAAACAGATTCTTCGCTATCGCTCAGAATGACGGAGCCTGGAAGTTAGGAGCTGAGCGATGAAGACCCCACGTACCCGTATTGCTACTACCATTGCAGACAAAACTCTTGCGAGTGGTATTTCGAAAGAATACGCCCGTGAAATCGCTGCCTATCTGCTGGCCGAAGGCCGCGTCGGCGAGCTGGATAGCTTGCTGCGCGATGTGCAGGCCGACTGGGCAGAACAAGGGTATGTGGAAGTGCTGGCGCGCAGTGCTCACCCACTAGATGAAGCGACCAAACAAGACATCGCCTCGCAGGTTAAAAAGCTATACCCGAACGCCAAGAAACTTGTCGTTACACCGGTCACTGACACGAGCGTCATCGGCGGTGTGCAGATAAGCCTGGCGGACAAACAGCTGGACCTAAGCGTCGAAGCAAAATTGAATAAATTCAAACAGTTAACTGGAGCCGGAAAGGAATAATCTATGGCTGAATTATCAATCACCGAACTTTCGGCCGACATCCGTGCGGCCATTGCAGAACTTAAAAACCGACCCGAAATCGAGAGCGTCGGTGTCGTAACCCGCGTGGGCGACGGCATTGCCTGGATTTACGGTCTGACTGGGGCGGGCTATAACGAAATGCTCGATATCGACGGGCTGAGTGGTCAGAAAATCACTGCTTTCGCCTTCAACTTGGCGGCCGACGAAATCGGTGCCGTTATCCTCGGCGATGCGACACAAGTCGCGGCTGGCGCCACGGTGCGCCTGAGTGGCCAGGTGCTGGAAGTGCCGGTCGGGCCGGAACTGGTCGGCCGTGTGGTCGACCCGCTGGGCAACGCGCTGGATGGCGGTGAACCTATCAAAACCAAGCAGAAGAGTCCGGTCGAAAAGACCGCTCCCGGCGTTTTGAGCCGTAAGCACGTGCACGAACCACTTATGACCGGTCTCGTGGCTATCGACGCCATGGTGCCTATCGGCCGTGGCCAGCGCGAGCTGATTATCGGCGACCGCCAGACTGGTAAGACCGCCATCGCGGTCGATACTATGGTTAACCAGGCCCGTCAGAAATCCGGCGTCATCAACGTGTATGTCGCTATCGGTCAGAAGTTGTCGAAGATTGCAGCCCTGCAAGAACGTCTGAAGCGCGAAGGTGTGATGGACCAGACAATCATTGTCGCCACCGGTCCGTCCGACCCTGCCGCTATGCTCTACCTCGCTCCTTACGCAGGCGCTGCCATGGGCGAATACTTCCGCGACAACAAGCAACACGCGCTCATCATTTACGACGACTTGACCAAGCATGCCCAGGCCTACCGCCAGATGTCATTACTGCTCCGCCGTCCACCGGGCCGCGAAGCGTATCCTGGCGACGTCTTCTACTTGCACTCACGTTTGCTCGAGCGCGCTGCGAAACTTTCTGACGACCTCGGTGCCGGTTCATTGACTGCCCTGCCTATCATCGAAACGCAGGCTGGTGATATCTCGGCATACATTCCGACCAACGTCATTTCTATTACCGATGGTCAGATTTTCCTCGAAACCAACCTGTTCTACCAGGGTATCCGCCCGGCTATTTCGGTCGGTCTATCCGTATCCCGTGTGGGTGGCGATGCTCAAACCAAGGCTATCAAGGCAGTCGGCGGTGGTCTGAAGCTCTCGCTCGCACAATTCCGTGAACTCGCTGCCTTCAGCCAGTTCTCTACCGACCTCGATGCCGACACCCGCCACACCATCGAGCGTGGTCAGCGTCTGACTGAGCTGCTCAAGCAGCCGCAGTACAGCCCGTACGCAATCTGGGAAATGTACTCAGTCTTGTACGCCGCCACTCAGGGCGCATTCGACGTCGTACCGCTCGAAAAAATCGAAGCTGCCCGCGAATCACTCCTCCGCGAACTGAAGAGCAAGCACGCCAAACTCATCGACACTTTGAACACCGGCGCTAAGCCAGAGGACAAAGACAACGAAGCTGTTCTGAAAGTCGCGAAAGACATCGCCAAGCAATACGAAGTAAAGGCTGCTAAATAACATGGCAGGCGACAACAACGAAGTTATCCGTGGGAGCTTTAGGTCGGCTTCGGACAAGGAGCTTATTCGTTTTGCCGCCAAGAGGTTTATAGAGCAGGATGTAGTTCGTCAGCTTACGGAAGTTTCATTAGAAGATGGAATTACAGAAGGCATTGAGTTCCTGTTAAGGCAACCATTGCCAGGTGAAGTGCCAGAAGACGCACCTGGCGACCCTATGCTTGATGCGGCACGAGACGAGCTGCGAGCTAGAGTTGCGCAGAGGTTCGACAGCACCACAGGAGTTTTAAATGGCTAGTACTATTGTACTTCGGCGGCGGATTAAGTCGATTAAGAACACGCGGCAGATTACGCAGGCGCAGCAGTTGGTTGCCGCCAGTAAGCTTCGCCGTGCGCAGGAGTATGCTCAGGCTAGTGAACCGTATGCGGCTTTGGCCTTGGAGCTTCTGGCGCGCATCGGCAATATCAGCGAAGTCAGCCAGCAGCCGTTGTTCGAAAAGCGTGAAGTTAAAAGCCGTCTGTACATCCTCATTACCAGCAACTCCGGTCTGGCTGGTGCGTACAACGCGAACGTTATTAAGCAGCTGACGAACGGCCTCAGGGCCGACCAGGCAGCGAAGGTCGAAAGCCACGTCATAGCCATCGGTAACCGAGGCGCGCAGTTCGTTCGCCGCATCCACGGCCTAGACCTGCAAGCAGCCTACCCTGGTTTTGGCGACCACCCGACCGCTAACGACATCCGCCCGGTGCTCAATACCATCATCGAGCAGTATAAAGCAGGTGAAGTCGACGAGGTCATGGTGCTCTACACCAAGTTCAAATCTACGGTGACGCAGATTGCCAGCAGCTTGCAGCTGTTGCCTGCCCAGCCGGTCGAAGGTGCTCCGGCTAGCGAAACTATCAGCAATTTCGAGCCGGATGTCGAAACGGTCATCGACCAAGCGGCTACGCGGCTTATCGAAGCCCAAGTGTGGCAAGCACTTCTGGAATCCATCGCTAGCGAGCACGCTATGCGTATGGTCGCCATGAAAAACGCCACCGACAATGCTAAAGACCTGATAGACGATTACACCCTAGAGCTGAACACTGCCCGCCAGGCTGCAATCACCCAGGAATTGGCAGAAATAACCGGTGGAGCGGAGGCTCTTAATGGGTAGTAGTATGGGACGTGTAGAAAGTAGTATGGGGCAGTCGCAAGCGACTGATAAGGCGCAGCAGGGGAAGATTACTAGTTTTACGCAGTTGGATGCCTGGAAATCGGCGCATGCGTTACGGCTCAGTATTTACTCAATAATCAAGAGCTTTCCGGCTGAAGAGCGTTATGCGTTAGCGGACCAGCTACGACGGGCTGCTATTTCGGTGGCTTCAAATATCGCAGAGGGTTTTTCGCGCCGTACGGCTAGCGACAAAGCTCATTTTTATACAATGGCTCAAGGTTCATTAACGGAAGTCCAAGACCAGCTAATCCTTGCGCGAGACTTGCAATATATTACTGAGCTGCAATTCCGTGAACTGGCCGAAAAATCCATCACCACCCACAAGCTGATAACAGGTTTAATAAAGGCAGTAAGGGCTCGCAAAACATGACCCATATCCCATACTGCATTCTACATACTACAGGAACCCAAGGAGAACAATAATGGCACAAGCAACAGCAGAAAAAACTAAGACAGGAAAGGTGACGCAGGTCGTTGGCGTCGTGGTTGACATCGAGTTCGGCGAAGGCAACCTACCGGCAATTTATAACGCGCTAGAACTCGAGCACGATGGTAAGACGCTGACGCTTGAGGTCGCACAGCACCTGAGTGAATCAAGTGTTCGTGCCGTATCACTGGGATCAACTGATGGCCTGAGCCGGGGCGTAGAAGTTGCCGATACTGGCGCCGCTATTTCGGTGCCGGTCGGCGACGAAACGCTTGGCCGCATGTTCAGTGTTACGGGAGAACCGATTGACGGCAAAGGCGGCAACTTCAAGCAGCGCGCTCCGATTCACCGTGCACCTCCTGCGCTGACCGACCAATCCGGTTCGATTGAAATCCTCGAAACCGGCATCAAAGTCATCGACCTTATTTGTCCGATGGTTAAGGGTGGTAAGGCTGGTCTGTTCGGTGGTGCTGGTGTAGGTAAGACGGTGCTCATCCAGGAGCTCATCAACAACATCGCCAAATTCCACAGTGGTTACTCGGTCTTCGCTGGCGTGGGTGAGCGTACCCGTGAAGGTAACGACTTGTATCACGAAATGGAAGAATCGGGCGTTATAAAGAACACGTCCCTGGTCTTTGGACAGATGAATGAACCGCCAGGTGCTCGTCTGCGTGTGGCACTTTCTGGTCTGACTATTGCAGAGAACTTCCGTGATAATGGTTCCGACGTGCTGCTGTTCGTCGACAACATTTTCCGCTACACCCAGGCTGGCGCCGAAGTGTCTGCTCTGCTTGGCCGCTTGCCTTCTGCTGTGGGCTACCAGCCAAATTTGGCCGAGGAAATGGGTCAGCTGCAGGAGCGCATCACCTCGACCCGTGAAGGTTCTATTACTTCCGTGCAGGCAGTGTATGTCCCGGCCGACGACCTTACTGACCCGGCTCCGGCAACGACCTTTGCTCACTTGGACTCGACCATTTCGCTGAACCGTGCCCTGACCGAAATCGGCATTTACCCAGCTGTGGACCCACTCGACTCTACTTCGACTATTCTTGACCCCGAAATCGTCGGCGAAGAGCACTACAAGGTTGCCCGCGAAGTGCAGCGTGTGTTGCAACGTTATAAGGACTTGCAGGACATCATCGCCATCCTTGGTATGGAGGAACTGAGCGAGGAAGACAAGCAGCTGGTGGCCCGTGCCCGCCGTATACAGCGCTTCTTTAGCCAGCCGTTCTTCGTGGCCGAGCAGTTCACCAACAACCCAGGCCAGTACGTCAAACTCAGCGATACTATAAAGGGCTTCCAGGAGATTTTGGACGGCAAATACGACGATATCCCGGAAACTGCCTTCAACCTGAAGGGCACCGTCGAAGACGTCGTCAAAGCAGCAAAGGGCGCCAAGAAATAGGAAAAAAGATAGTAGATATAAGATAAGAGTAAGAGACGAAAGATAAGAGATAAAAGATATGCCGGTTGTAGCACTGCCTAAAATACGGACATTCAAGGATATCGTTGCCTGGCAAGAATGCCGCAACTTGTATGGCGCTGTCTACGGGGCGACTAAAAGTTTCCCCAAGGACGAAATATTCGGTATGACTTCACAGATGCGAAGAGCTGCTAGCTCGGCAGCATCGAATATTGCCGAAGGATATGGACGTGCGACTACGGCGGATAAATTGCATTTCTATGTCATGTCCCGGGGATCGCTCACAGAACTTTCAAGTCACATACAACTAATGTCGGACGTAGGGCTGCTTACTGGTGAAAGTGCAACGCAACTTGAAGCTCAGTGCGAGCGCGCCCACAAGCTGGTAGTCGGCTTGATTAAGGCAACGAGGTTACGGTCATGAAATATCTCCTATCTAATATCTCCTATCTTTTATCTAAACGAACCGGAGATTTGCGATGATTCATTTTCAGTTGGTGGCATTGAGTGGGACGAAGTTCGAAGGTGATGCGTACGAAATCACCCTGCCGACACTTGATGGTGAAATCGGTGTGCTGGAAAAGCATATGCCGCTGGTGAGTGTATTGAAGCCCGGTGTTATTGCCGTGCGCCGCGAAGCGAAAGATAACGATAGTCAGCGTGAATATTTTGCCGCCAGTGGCGGTGTCATCGAAGTCAGCGACAACGCTCTCCGCGTGTTGGTGGACGAAGCGGATAGCAGCGACGAAATCAGCGAAGCCGAAACGCAGGCCGCCATCGACCGTGCCAAGAAACTGTTAGCCGAAGCAAAAGACGAAGTCAGCCTGGAACACGCCCAGCAACTCGTCGACCGCCACACTGTCCGCCTCCAAGTCGCCAGCCTCAAGCGCCGCCACCAAAAGCACTAATCCTACCCCTGTCATCCTGAACTCGTTTCAGGACCCATATGACGGTAGCACGGACGTTCATGTCCACGCAGTGGACGGCCGAAACGAGTTCAGCATGACATTTTCCCCTATGCGGCCGGGGGTAGTTCGGAGTGTGCTGCCGTCTCAAGCTCATTCAGGCTGTTCTGGACTGATTGGGCCAGGTGCATGTATTCGAGCGCGTCAGTCAGGCCTTGTATATAGGCGTCACCTGGATCTGTCTGTAGGGAGCGGAGCGCTTGTGCCCGGATGAGTGCAGCGCGTATAAGCGGTGCCTCATCGGCCGTAATGGTGTTGCCGGAAACGGTGCCATCGAGGTAGGTGCCGCCCAAAAGCATGTCAACCCGCACCTCACTACTGTATACCGGTTTAGGCTCGTGATTCTGTGGCACAGGGCGACTCCTTGTTACATATCGCAATTGTACCGCTACATATAGTGCTTATACTGTGATAATTCACACTACTTGCGCCACACTTGTGTAATATTTATCACAAGAGTATTATGGGTAGCGGATTAACGAATGAAACACAGAGGTCATTAACGTAAATGAGTGAGAGATTTCCTGGCATGGGAGAAGATTTGGCTATGCAAGAAGTATTGGAAGTAAATCAGGTAACAAGCCTGCCATTTGGCTTGGGTTTAGTGGGTGCTGACAGACATCTGGAAGGCGCCGAAAAATCGGCGTATTTAGAGGCGTTGGGCCGACACCAGCACGAAGCGCCGACTGACCTATGGTTGCCGGTAGATTGTATGGATGAGCGTCCAACTATTGCGCTTGCCGATGGCACTAAGGATCCGGATGTGCTTTTGAAGCGTCGCGCATTCCAGCTAGCGGGTGGCACGGTTTTGGCAACTACAAAAGCTGCTGTGGCTGCAGATGCTGCCTACTTGCGCGATGCTAAGAATATCACTGATGCGTACACGAAAACATACAAACTACTCACTGACTTAGGTATTCCAGATGCTGCGCACGCCGGCTGTGGGGCAAGTAAATTGGTAGAGCTCTCGGTAGCGCAGCCGGTAAGTCAAGACGTGCTTATTAAGACATTCGGTGGACTTGGTGTTACGGCAGAAACAGTGCGCGGTCCGCTCGGTGCAATCCAAACCAATAAACAGCGCAAGCTTGAAGCTGGCTTCTATGGTGGTTGGAATCCTGAATGGCATGCCGACTTTGTTACGGAGCATCAGCCAGAGAATTTTTCGTATCTGCAGACAGCTGACGATGAAGTCGGTGGGCATCACGCTTCGGGCCTCTTGTTGGTCAAGACTGGACGTTATTTCGCTAAAAATGCCTTTGCGGCAGAGACGGGTCGGCAGAGTTTTGCCCTTACGCTCGATGTAGCCGACAAAATCGCTGCGCTTATAGGTACGAATAATCAGGAACGGGCACTCATTGCCCTCGCATTCAAGGATGACTCCTTCAATGTTGCAAATCATATTGTTGCTCCGGGTCTTGAAGTTAGCGCTTGAAACTTCAGAATAGCCGCGTAAGAAGGCTAACACTTTACAAATCTGTTCGTTACCGGTACGCTTGATGTATCACTAGTAACGTGGAGGAATAATAATGTTTCGTAAGAATAAGCTTGCGATGATCGTGAGCGAATTTCTTGGTACCGGCCTGCTGACGCTGGTCGTGCTGAGTGTCAAAAATTCCCAGCTTGGTCTCACCTACTTCGTAGCTGCTGCCGCTGGTCTAATCGTCTTGCTGCTAACGCTGTCACTGGCAGGAATCTCGGGTGCAATCTTCAACCCGGCAGTTACTGTCGGTCTGTGGACGGTGCGCAAGGTCAAGTTCCTGCAGGCTATCGTCTACATCATCGTGCAGTTCCTGGGTGCCGCCGCCGCTTGGTGGCTGTTCACCTACCTGACAAAGGTGCACGATGTGCCAAACAACGGCACGTACAATGCGCGTCTGCTTGTCGCTGAAGCGCTCGGTACGTTCGTATTTGCCTTTGTCTGGGCTGGCGCGGTGTACCAGCGCTTTAGCCTGTACGCCAAGGCTGCTGCAATCGGCGGTGGTCTCATGGCCGGTATCTTGGTCGCATCACTGGTAACCGGTGGCGGTTCGTTGAACCCGGCTGTCGCACTTGGTACCCGCGTGTTTGGCTACGGTACCACCCTGCTTGGCCCTATCATTGGTGCCGTCATCGGCTTCAACCTGTATAACTTGCTGTTCGTTGAAACCGAACTGGCCGAAGTCGCCGAGAGCAAGGCCGAAAAGTCCAAGACCGCCAAGGTCAATCCTTCGCTAACCTTCTCCGAAGTCGCCAACGAAGTCGAAGCTACCAGCAAAACGCTGGACAGCAAGACCAAGGTCGCGAGCGTCCGCAAGAACGCAGCCAAGACTACGGCAAAAAAGGCTCCCGCTAAGGCTGCTAAAAAGCCTGCGGCCAAGAAACCGGCTGCTCGCAAGCGCAACCCGAACGCAGTTTAGCGTCATCGCTGCCCGGGTCGCCACGGCGACCCGGAGCCACTCTTTCCTGCGGGAAGGTATAAAAATAACCCTGAAGTGAATTCAGGGTTATTTTTGATTTAATGATGCAGGGTTGGTATAGTGCAGATATGAAGCAACGTCCGAGCGGGATGCTCGTAGGTCTGTTTGCGATTGCCGCAGTAGCCATAATCGGCTATGCGGTACTGGCAGTTGTGAAGCCCCAGCACGTGACGACCGCGGCCGCCAGGCGGGCCTGCGAAGACTTTTACTCGAGTACAAAATCGGAGGTGCAAGCAGCACCCGATTACCAGGTTATCGAAAGTGGCAAACATTGCGAAACAGTGCAGGACGAGTCAGGCTACACCGATTATAAGCTTGGTGCGTACTTTCGGCTAACGCGCACTGACGGCGCTGCACTGACGAGGCAGCAGGTTGACGAAGTAGCGGCAAGGCTGCCAAGCGGCGGCGGCGACCCGTGGCAGCTAGATAACGAATTAGCTACTCCTTCGCAGCCCGAAGTGCTCTGTATTTCGACCAGTAAATATTTGAACAATGATGGGACGTACATAGACCAACACTTCCAGGACAAACTGGTGAAGTTCCACGAGGCTGGTTCGCAGGAACCCTATGTTTCGCTCTGTGCGCCTTCTGACATCTAATTATCGTTTTTCGGCGAAAGCGCATCACACGCCCTGCCGGCGGCTGCTCCGAGCGCCATGCAGCCGACAGTAACGGAAATATACAGCAGCCCTTCCTTGCTGGGCGTCTGGGGCTCGCCGGTATACTCTACGACTTGCTCCGCTGCCTGTGCTGGCGTAGTGGTAGGTGCCGGCTGGGTATCGAGTGCGGACTGTACGCCCAGGCCAATCAAACAACCCCACCCACCTATCAGTAGCCCGAGTATAGCGCCGCCACGGGTGTATTTCAGCTTAGATTCATGATTGGCGGCAGATTCGGCAGTCATTTGTAGTAGTATATTTCCTACGAAATCCCATCTATAAGGCTTTGTTCAAACTGCTTTATGTCCTTGAGGCCGGTGCCGTAGGCCGAGATGTCGGGCATGTCCAGCTCGTGTACGTGGCGCCACATGGCTTGCAACAGTTTTTTGACGTGTTCTACCTCTGCAGGCTTGAACTGCACGGTGTGGCGCACTATACGGCCGTCGCTGTCGGGCTCTACGAACACCAGGCATCCTTGCTCTACGGTGTAGTCGCGGAACGTATGCGAGCCTTCGAGCAATAGCTTATAGCAGTACAGCTGCAGTTCGTAGCGGTGCAGTTTGGCCGGATTGTTGCCGAGGTTGCCGGTTTTGTAATCGACAACTGTGATGGTTTTTGCCGCTTGGTCTATTTCGAGCAAATCTATTTTGCCGCCCATGTGCACGCCCCCGCTCAGCACGACGCCTTCGTCGCGGAAGTTGTGCTCAGGCTTATTGCCGGGCGCGAAGTGCGCCTCGGCTAAGTAACCTTCCAACGCATTCGCGCCGCGTGCCTGTTGTACTGCCAGCTGTTCGGCGGTGAGCGGTTCTTGTTCGAGCCGCGCGTTCAGGTGCTCTACCACCTTGGCTACGGCCGGCAGCGAACCGTGCAGATTCAGTTGCTGCTGTGTCCATTCTAGCGCGGCGTGCATGGCGTTACCGAAGGCGATGTCGACGCTCGGTGCGCTCGGGAAATGCAGCAGGTTTTCGAGTAGGAAGCTCTGTGGGCCGGCGTGTTCGAGGTCGATGAATTTCGTGAGGTGTGTGGGGCTAAGGCGGTAGCGTTGGAGCCGTTCACTCAGCAGTTCACGCAGTGGCGTGTCCAGCCGCAGGTGTTTTTCGACCCAGTTCTGCTGCAGCGCTTCCAGCGTCGGTGCGTCTGCGTTGTCGCTCTGCACAGTCTGGTGGCCGGTGGCGAGCGTTTGGCTGGCTATGGTACCGTCGGGCTGTTCTATTTCGGCCAGGTACTTCAGGCGCGTCGGTTTTTTGCCGGCGTAGGTAGCGACATGGCTGGTCAGGTGCAGGCCGTATTTGGCGCGGGTTATGGCCACAAAGAATATACGCAGGCGTTCGTCTTCGGTCGCCCCGGCATGGCGTATCGGTGCCAGGTTTGCGGGCAGTGTCAGCTTATTGCCCATCCCGCGGCTGGTGCTGCCCCATACGTCGTCTTGTGTATTTATAAGGAATACGTGCTCGAACTCCAGGCCCTTGGCTTTGAAGACGGTCATGAGCTGCACGGCTTCGGCGGCTTCGCTGTACGGGCTGGTGTTTACCATCTGTTCTTCCGCGGCTTCGTATTCGGCGACGAATGTGAGTAAGTCGGTTAGGAAGAGCGTGCCGCCACGCTGCTGTTCGTGCTCACGCAACCGGGCGCGTAGTACCGTCAGTTCGGTCACGGTTTGGTACAGCGTGGCTTCGGATGCACCGTCTTCGAGTAGTTGGCTGCGTAGTGGTGAGCGGACGGTCGGTGTGTCGGCCTCGTGGGTGGCGACTTCTTCGGTACCGATGAGCCGGTCGAGCATGGTTTCGAGCGTTTCGGTCTCTACCTGTGCGGCGAGCGTCAGAAACAGCAGTGCGGCCGGGCGGAACTGTTCACTGGCGAGCAGCAACTGAGCCCACGGTTTGCGCTGCTCGGCGCTTTCCCAGCTGAGCTGCCAGATGCTGCTGACCGGGAACTGCCAGAAATCGTAACTGAGCACTTCGGGCCAGAGACTGTCTGCCAGTGATTGGCGGCGTTTGTGTAGCGCCAGCACCAGTTTGCTCATGGTCAGCAGTTGCCGGACGACGGGTGCTTCGAGTACGTTCTCGCGGCGTTCGTAGCGGACTGGTACATCGTGGGCTTGTAGGTATGGGACGAGCGGTTCGAGGTATTTGTGTTTGGGTGCGAGCACGGCGATTTGGTTCGCGTTCACGCCGCTCTTCAGGAGTTCGGCTATGCGTTCGGCTACGCCGGCGCGTTCGGCTACTTCGCTCTGGTAATCCGTGCGGTCAAGTTGCGTTTTTTGCGACGTCGTCGCAGCTGCGACGAGTTGCTTGTCGAGTTCTGGGAAGACCGCAGAAAGCGTGTCCTGTATCTGCGCGGTGACATTTTGAGCGGTTTCGAGCACTTCGGGCGTACTGCGGTAGTTTTCGCTGAGGTTTATGACCAGCACGTCCTTGAATAACCGGAAGTAGTCGAGCATGTTGCTGTACTGTGCGCCCTGGAAGGCGTAGATGGCTTGGTCGTCGTCGCCCACGGCCAGCACGTTCGGACGGCCTTCGTTGGCCGGGTTGTCGGTCAGTAGTTCGACCAGGCGGAGTTGCGCGGCATTGGTATCTTGGAACTCGTCGAGCAAAATGTACTGGTATTGTTCCTGCAGCGTGTACTTGAGCTCGGTGTTCTGTTCCAGCGCCTGTATGGCGCGCAGAATCATATCGTCGAAATCGTAAAGACCGCGTTCGTCCAGAATTTTTGTGTACGCTTCTAGTACGTTTGCGAGCTCGTTCATCCGCGCGGCTTCCAGCGCCCCACCGAGTACATATTGGTTTTCGGCGTTTTTTATAAGCCAGTTATTTTTCCAGGCAGTCAGTGGCTTGCTGCTGTCGGCATCGCTAGCTTCCACCAGTGCTTGTTCTAGCTGGTCCGCCGCTAAATCGTTCAGATTCTGGAAGGCCCCGCCCAGCATTTCGTCATTCCGAACTTGATTCGGAATCTTTTTATCCGCAGAAGATCCTGAATCAAGTTCAGGATGACGTGACATTCCTTGAAATTCGTCAAGAATCGTCCGAAAAAGTGGTTCCGCAATACCAAATTTACGTGGCATCATCTTTACATACGGCTGCAGTGTTTCGGCTATGACCGGGCTGGCGGAGGTTATAACCTGCACGTTCGCTTTGGCGATTTCGCGCAAACTTTCTGGTGTCAAAAGCCCGCGCTTAACCTCACTTATGGTGCTCATAAGGTCGCCCAGGTGGTGGCGAGTCTGCTTGAGCGGGCTGCGGTAACTGAGGCTGTCGACGATGTCGGTCAGAATCTGGCGCTTGCCTAGTTCGTCCACTGGCCGTTCCAAGCGTGTTTCGGTAAAGTATTCCGGAAAGCGGCGTATAAGGTCACCGCCAAAGGCATGGTAGGTGCCGATGGCAACGTCGTACGCATCGCGGCCGATGAACCGCGTTAGGCGGTCACGCATATTCTGCGCCCCGCTTTCGGTAAACGTCAGACACAAGATGTTCTGTGGCAGCGCATCGGTTTTGCGCAGTATCTGCGCCACGCGGGCGCTCAAAAGCTGCGTCTTGCCCGTCCCTGGCCCGGCCACCACCAGCACCGGCCCGTCTATAGCGTCGACCGCCTGTTTCTGCGCGGCATTCAGCCGCCGGTATACTCCCTCGAACTCTTCCATGCCCCCATTATCTCACGGTTTTGCGATGTTCTAGTGTTCTCGATTCAGTCATAATGTGGGCCCTATGGCGAATTGTCGTCGTGTTCCGTTCCCGGCTGATTTGCTGGGTTGGCGCCATCGGCTTGCGACGTTTTCTTGCCCTGCTTCTCTCGCTCCTCTATGAGAGCTGTGTGAGTGTCGTAAATCCCCACCTGCATACAGGTCGTGCACGCGACGGCGTACGCCAGTGCGAATTCCCTGTCTCCGTTCCCAGAGTTGAATTCTATCAGCTGCAAGCACATGCGCAGCTTGCCGTCGAGCACTTCGTCGCCCGATATGGCCATTTGGTACATGGTGGTCTGCTCTTGCCATGTATGCTCAGGGATGGCGTGGGTCTCGTGGTACCTGTCTATTTTGTAACGGTGGTCATAATAGCTCTTGCCCGAAAGCATGAACGCGAGTGCCCGTGCTTGCTCGCACACAACGGTTAGCGTTGTGTCTTTAGAATCAAAACCGAACCGCTCAATCATCATCGTGGACATATCGGTTGCGAATCCTGACCGGCATTTTTCTTGCACGGTACGGAACAGCTCCTTGACATTCTCTAGCAGCTTCACGGTTTGTGCCGCTGTTTCGACTTCTTCGACGACCATGCTGGCTTCCTCGGCCCCTTCCGGTGCGTCGGGGTTGTCACCCATGACGGCCTCTAGGAGTGCCCACTCCTTGTCCGGTAGTTGCACGCTCCCTTCGTCGTCCGGGTTCCGAGTTGGGCTAGCCGTCTTGTCTTCGTAGGCGGCTGAGATGTCTGTTGCATTATTTTCTAGCCCGGTAAAATCCTCGGTAGCTTCGCCTTCGTCAATCATAGCATCGAACAAGGCCTTGAAGTGGCCTGTCTCTGCCGCGCTCTGCACCTCCTGCTGCCACTCATGAATCTGCAATATGATTATGGCGCCGATGTTGTATGCGAATGGCTGCTCTGGGTATTTGCCTGTCGTGCAAACTTTGGAGGAAACATCTTGGAGAAGCTCGTGTAGCCCCAGCTCTCCTACGTGATTTCTGGCGCGGTCTTGGGTGTAGTACCACGATGGGTCGCTATTCTCACGTGCTTTGAATGCGTCTATGACTGCGGCGTGGTGCTCCTCATAGTCGAGCCCCATAATGGTGTATGCGGTGCGACACGACCGCTGGGCAGCCGTATATATGGCCGTAAGGCTATCTGGTGCAGCATACGCACCAAGGTAATCTGCCAGTTCACGCGCGTAAGCGCTCGCCGGGTTGTCTTGCTGCTTTGTTTCTGCGTCGGCGCGGCACACATCGGCATAATAGATGGTCGGGTCGAATAATATGGGGGAATCTGGAATTTCCGCGCTCATTTTTTACTTATACTGCTAAAAGCATATAAAAGCAAGCGTAAGCGAAGGAAACTTGCTGATGTAAGGAGTAAAGTTGTAAAAATATGCAAAATATGCTATAATGTAATTATGAGTACCAAAGGACCTTCCGCAGGTGGCGAGCAGTACCTCTCGCCCGCGGTTACGCAGGCGTTTACGCTTGGCCGTGTTTGCCTGAGGGCGTTCCAACATCTCGGAGAGAGCCTTGCCCCAACGAGCGTACAGTCAGTCGAGGGCACTGCCCAAAACAGAGTGCACACCGATGCGGCATTTGCCGAAATCGTACAGGCGCTCTCTACACCCACTTCTGCAAACTCCTCAAGGGGCTAGACTCGTTCAGTATGCTGTTTCGTGGCTGGACGGTATACTGGTGGCATGAGCACGCGCCAAGACACGGTCGATTTCATACTCGAGAACTTAGGCGGCCTGGACGTTTCGGTGCGCAAGATGTTCGGTGAGTACGCGTTGTACTGTGACGGCAAGGTAACCGCCTTCGTCTGCGACGACACGCTGTTCGTGAAAATCCTGCCGGAGAATGCTGCCCTTGCTCCCGGCCTGCAAACCGGCCCCTGCTACCCCGGCTCCAAAGACTACTACATCGTCCCCGGCGACCGTGCCGAAGACTCCCGCTGGCTCCAAGACTTCATCCAGACCACCGCCACCGCCCTCCCCGCCAAAAAGAAACGCTAGCTGTTCAATAAACTTCTGCAAGCACACAGCGGATATTTACAAGACTACCTTACGAATGCCCACCGAATTAGCCTGTCCTGCATGGGTAATTCAAGGGTTATTGTGGTGTAGACTAGCCACGAGGTCTAGAAATGCTTTGTTGTCTGCTTCGGTGAATACAGCGCCAGGTATGGTGTCGAATGGGGCTGGTGGTGGGACGCTAGGTTTGCTCGGCAACTCTAGTGGTGGTTTGTACCCCCACTGCGCCAGAGTAGACCTCAGGTAGCCTGTTGCGCGGGCATAATTTGCCTGATGCTCTTCTAGGCTTAGCCGTTTGCTGCTATTAGTCATGCGGTTGCATACGTACGCCAGGCCATCGTGAAAGTCGTACCATTCTACTGGCTTGCCGTGGCGGTATACCTTTAGGCTATACGAAAAGCTACCGGTTGGTTGGGCAAACTGCTGCAGAGTATAGAACTTGCTTATTTCGTGCGGGTTCGGGTCGTTCCACTTTGCGGCCCGGAACACATTGCCGTTTTCGTCATGATGCTCAGCCGTATCATCGCACTCTATTACCGCTCTGCCCAGTGTACTCACGGTTAGTTGCGCCATGCGGGCATAGTTTTCTCCGGATTCAGACGTGGCAGCACTGTAAGTTTCCGACATATCCAGTGTTATATGCTCTCTTGCGCTACAATGCAACTGTTATTTCTATCGGAGTACAGCGGCTAGTAGTACAACGAGCACTAGGAGGCCCAGCGCCCGGCGAAAATAGTTCACTCCCGAAAATAGTTCCAGCACTGCCCAGACTAGCAATGCTCCAGTACCGACCAGCCCCACGAACTGCTCTGCCCTGCCGCTCAGCGGCCACTGTAGCGCACGCGCTCCTGCCCACACCAAAATCGGCAGGTTGGGCCGCTGCCACAAAACCACCCGCCCGTCCTTGTCCCGCACGACCTTATCTATGATGCTCACTAACTGGCTCGTTGTTTTAGGTAACGAGGGAAGGTTTGCTTGAAAACGCGCACGGCCTGCAATAGCTGTTCGTAGTAATTCGGCCATTCTTGTTCGTCCTCTATTGCTCCAGTAATAGTCAATTTAACTCGGCTGGCTGTACGTTCGTCGAGGCGCATCCACTCCAGGGGCTGGCCTACTTTGGCTTCTATGTCAGTGTTGTGTGCGAGGAGCCAGTCAAACACTTGCTTGTTTTGGTCGCGTGGCACGTATATTTCGCAGCCCATAGTACTGTCGGCTTTGTTTACGGTAAGTGCTATGTGCCCGTTGCTCGAACCGAGCGAGACGTTGTACCAATGTTGTGGCCGGGCTTTTACTGTTCCGAGTAAGCGGGTAGACCTGTCGGCCTCTATAAGCCCTTCCCAAAACTTCTGTTGCAACAGATTGTATTCCGAAATGGTGCGTTGGCCGCTGCGGGCGGACTGGCGGACTATTTTTGCCCAATCGTTCGGTTTGGCGACGACGTTGAATTTTGGCGCAACCGCCGAGTCGCCTATTTGCCACAGCTCCATTTGTATAACGAAAAAGTTTAGCTGCTCGTCGGTGTGTTCGTTGAGCCACACTATGGCTTGTTCGTGTTCTTCGCGCACTTGCTCGGTAATCCATATGACTATTGCGGCATCTAACCCGGCGGCGTATGTCACCAACTTGCCCAAGTGGTCGTGGTTCGAAGCGTTAAACTGGTTCTCTATAAGCACCTTGCGGTCGGTGCCCTCTTCTTCGGCCAGGATGTCGGCGCTGTATCTGCCGACGCCGGCTTCTTTTTGCGCGTTTACGAGCGAAATGCCTATTTCATCGCTCAGCAACTGCAAATTCGCGGGTTCGGCCAGCCACGCGCTAAAATCGTACTCTTCGTGTTTCCATTTGGTTCGTAGCCCCACGTTCTTTAACTGTCCTAGTGGCAACGAACGGTCCTCTGTTTCCATATCTTCATTTTACCACCGTCCAGCTCCAAGCTATCGAAGGGCTCCGGTAGTAGTATTTTGTATCTGTTTTGGAATAGAGGGGAGGCAGTTGGTTTTGCTTGGGTGGGCGAAAACATGTATTATCGCGGTATGGTTTATGCGCAGCAGTTGCAGCAGATTGTTGACTTGCCGTTCGACACGGAGACGGTTATTTTTACGTACGGCGAGTACGAAATATATGTGCTGCGGCCTTCTAAACTCAAGAAAAATTTTGAAGGCTACGACCCGGCACGCAACTTTCAGGTGTGGCTGCGCGAAGGCGAGCGCGAGTTTAAACCCAACCACCTGCGGGTAATGATAGACCTCTATCTGCGAGTGCGCAGCACGCCGGCCCTTAAACGCCAGCTTGCCGAAGCTATGGAAGCGATTTTTGCTGGCGAAGACCCAAGTAAGGTTGCCGGCCGGTTTCCGGAAAACAGTTTCGAGCACTTTTTGCAGCCGCTGGTGATAACCCTCTATCTCTCGCAGTTGTTCATAATAGAGCAAGCCCACGGCTACGCCAAAGAAAGCCGCTACAACCCGCGCACGCTGTTTTACCAGGGGTGGGTGCGGCAAATTATATGCACCGACCGCGACATAGACAACTTGCTTATAAGCCTGTCGCGCGGCCAGCCGCCAAATGTTGGCTATACATCCCTAAGCGACCAAAACCACAAAAAGTACGACCCCGCAGCACCAGGGTTGTGGTGGTTTAGCTAGTAGTTCATAACGACCAGTTCTTTGACCTTGCCGCGGGCGCTGGCTTTGCTGTTTATGCTGCGGGCGGCCAGCACCGTTTCTATGCGGTAGCCACTGTACAGTTTGTGCACCAGCTCGGCAGATGAATTGCTGAGCATGACAAAGCAGCCGCGCTTGTCGAGCTCGACGAACAGGTCGCGCAGCTCTTGTTGGTCGGCGGCCGTAAAACCATCTTGGTGGTAGGCGGTAAACGAAGTTTGGTTCAGTGGTTGGTATGGTGGGTCTAGGTAAATAAAATCGCCCTTTTTGGCGCTGGCCACGGCGTCTTTGTACGACGTGGCGGTTATAACGGCGTATTGCAGGCGGTCGGCGATGGCACGCAGGTTTGGTTCGTTGCATATACTGGGGTTTTTGTAGCGGCCAAACGGCACGTTAAACTCGCCTTTGCTGTTTTCGCGGTACAAGCCGTTAAAACACGTGCGGTTTAAAAACAGCAGCAAAATGGTTTTGCGCAGTCCCAGCTGTTCGGCGTTGTACTCGGTCCGGCGGTCGTAGTAAAAAGCTTGGCGTTCTTCGTCGCTGAGTACCAGGTACTGGGTTTCGAGTTTCTGCAGGGCCGCCACAATACCATCGACGTTCGACTGCAGCTCGCGGTAAGCGCTTATAAGCACTTGGTTGATGTCGTTTAAGTACGCTCGGTGCAGGTCGGCCAGCCCAAAAAACAAGGCGCCGCCTCCGACAAATGGTTCGTAGTACACTCCGAACTTTTCGGGCAGCAGCTGCTTGAGCTGCGGCACCAGGCGGCCTTTGCCGCCCGCCCATTTTACAAATGGCTTCGCCGTTACGCTCCCCTCCGCTATCATAGCTATAAGTATAGTCGCTAGCAGTATAAACGCGAAGCAGCGATGTAAGAAACACTTTTATTGACCCATCTCAAAACTAAAAGTAGTATAACGCGCTACTGCTTTGAAAAAATAAACAGAGGTATATAATCCATATTCATGACAGAAGCATATGATTCACCCGAACCAACAGATCAGCGCCCGCGAGACATGAGACGCGCTGCCCATAAAGTCATTCAGATTGCCACTATTGGGTATGGCATGGCAAATGATGAAATAGCTAGTGGCACAGAACAATTGGTTGTCCTGACTGAATCGGGAGAGCTCTTTATCTGTGATTTGAGTATAAAAGGTAGTATGTGGGAGTCGCTGCTCGGCCCGATACCTGGCGAGAATATTGGCAGGTCAGCTCATGCAGACCAAGAGCCGCTTCGCTACAAGTAGTCAGCTCGTGTGTTGGTTGCTTTATTGATTGCGGTTTGAAGTGTTTGGACGGGCGCAGCATAGGCTACGTCCAGTTCTTCGAAGTGGCGCTTAGCAGAGCTTATCTTGCCCTTCTCACCTTCCCCTAGATGTAAATCATTAATATCATCTGTACCCTTTGTCTCGGCTACAAAATAAACATATTTATCGTCCTCAAACACAACTGCCCAGTCGGGGTTGTAGGGGCCGTAGGGCGTGTCTATCTTGAACCAGCTCGGTAGTTTTGCGTAAAACTTTACATTCTCAGTTTTTTCGAGTTCTTTCATGAAGTTATACTCAACCTCAGAATCCACGGTAACGTAATCGTAAACTGTCTTGTACTGTTTTTCTACGGCTATTGCTCCACTTTTGCCAGCGGCGGCATCATACAAATAACTTTGAAGGTCAGGAATGTCGAACAGTTCCATGCTATATGATTCACCTGTCCTGGTGTATTTTATGCCGTCGATTTCAAGCTGTCTTGCCACGCGATTAATGGCATTACTTACTTCATCTATTGTCTGTTGGGGATTTCTTGCCACAGATTCAAACATATTCGATTTATCAAGAATGTCAAAAATAACTTTACGTGTCATTTGCGTGCGATTTTGAATAAGTTCAAGTAGATTTGGTACGCGAATAGACTCACCCTGTACGGCGCGTACTGTCCCCAAAGTCTGTGTTGTTTTAAACACGGAACTGTCCATTTTTTCGATAGTTGTTTTAGTATCGGCAATCTGTGGGCGACTTATATCAACTTGCTCTAATTGCTTTGCAACTTCGGTGACTAGCTTATCTACATCTATATTTACGCGATAAACAGTTTTGTGTTTGATTTTGTCCCACAGCACTCTAAAAGTATCATCGAGCTTGAGGTTCTTTTGAAGTTTAATACGTTTGCGATTGTCACGGTTTTTAACACGACCAGCAAACGATACACCTGTCTCGTCTTCTATCTCGGTCTGGAGCCTGCGACTAAAGTCCGCGTAGCTCTCATTGGCAATTACCGTTAGTATATTTATATTTTCGTCACGAACTCGCTCGCCGTCGGCGTTTACTGGCAATCGCAAACCTCGTCCGATTTCCTGGCGCTTTTTCATCTGGCTCGACGTCTCGTTAAGCGTGCAAATATTGAAGACATTGGGATTGTCCCACCCTTCTCGCAATGCCGAGTGGCTGAAGACAAATCGAAGCGGCTCTGCTATATCGAGTAACCGCTCCTTGTCTTTCATAATCAGGCTATACGCACTATCGTCATCTTTGGTTTTAGCGCCTTCGCCCTTGCTGTCTCTGCTGTCTTTCCAGTGGCCGTTTTTATCTGCGGCAAAGTATCCATTGTGTACATCTCCCGGCAGTGGACCTACCATAACGTCAGCATATTTTGGCTTGGCGGCGATTTTGACATACGCTTCTTCGAACCATTTAGCGAATTTGCCTTTTACGAATCCACCTTCGGTATATTCACGGTAGTTAGCCACCTTATCAATAAAGAATAGGCTTAGGACTTTTACATTATCACCGAGTTTCTTTTGTTTTTCAAAATGGTCTTCTATGGTTAGCTCTATTTGTCGCCGTAAGATTTCTTCATGCAGGTCCTCGTCACGCTGGCCAACATACAAAACCTTGCCGTTACTAAACTCCACAGCCTGTTCAGCGTGGTCAATCGCTTCAACGACATAGCCCTCATAAATGGAACGTTTCGTAATCTGCGCCAAATCATCACCTGGCCCAACTTTTACATCTTTTCGCTGCAGGCCTCGTGCATCGCTCATATCCAGTTCAAGCTTTGTAAAAAGGCGGCTTTTGCCGGAGCGTTCTATGCTCTGAACTGCAATATATGCATCGTTGTAACTATCTTCGCTTTGTACGCTGTGTACTTCTATTTTCTTCACGAGCTCCATGTCATATGCGTCCACGGGAGTAAGTCGGTAAAGCATATTAACAGGGTTTTTATGAGTTGCACTATACCGTAAAGTACAGAGTGGATTTAGAGTGCGGATAGCATCTCTTCGGACTTGGGTTTCCATATTCTGTGGCTCATCCAGAATGACGATTGGATTCGTAGCCTTTATGTAATCAAGCGGCCTACCATAGTCGCTCTCTTTATTCATAATGTTCTCTGCCTTGGCAAAGCTATCTATAGTAATGACCATAATTTGCAGCGTGTCATTTGTAGCAAACTCACGAGCCTGGCCGGTCTTTTTACTATCCCACACGTAATAATTCATTTCCGGCTTGTTATACAGTTCCGCAAAATGCTCTCGCGTAATTTCTAGATTTTTCAGTACACCCTCGCGTATCGCCACACTAGGAACAACGATAATGAACTTTTTCCACCCATATTGCTCATGGAGTTCATGGATGGTCCGGAGATATACATACGTCTTCCCTGTCCCTGTCTCCATCTCTATCGAAAATTCTCTAGGATTTTCAAGCACGCCTTGTTCGTAGACCACTGGGAAAGTAATAGGATAGCTAGCTCCACCACCTATTGTTGGCGACTCAGGTAGGCTGTTTCCACGCTGTATTTTATGAGTATTTTGCGTGATTTGAACTTCTGAAAGCGTTAGAACATTCGCACGAGCGCTCGTTGTCAACCTCTACTTTCAGCGAACACCTTGTCTTTTCTCTGCGGCGGCAGCCGCGTGAGGCTGGCAGCGTAAGCTGCCGGGCTCATCTTGAGCGCGGTGTGGATGCGCTTAGTGTTGTAG
>JBDHUJ010000023.1:0-28308 GCA_039809105.1 Saccharimonadales bacterium (SeqCode) | reverse complement strand
TAAAACTCCGCTCTATCTCAGATACGATTCACAACCTCGAGAAGAGCACGCGCCTGCTTGGGAAATTCCTGAGGATGGCGGCTGTTATATGAGGTAGGGTTGGGAGAATGCAGTTGCCCTGAACTGCAGTTGAACGCCGTGCATTTTGTGCGACGGTAGTATACCCTTAATACATGACCGAGAAAGCAATGGGAGCAATCCCAAGTTCCGAAGAATCGAAAAAAGGCAAGAAACTCAAACCCATCGACATAGTCGCCATCGTCGTCGTCACGGCCGTCGTGGTCGTGCTCGGCTGGACCATTTACAGCAAACTCAAGCTTAAACACGACGTTGCCGCCGCGCAGCAAGTCTCCGACCAGACCATCGCCGCGTTACAGAAGCGTGATGGTACGGCCGCTTACAAACTCGGCAGTACCAACTTTCAAAAGCAATATAGCAGCGATTCCCTGACCAAGCAGTTCAGGGCCATCGAAGTCGCCACGACTAAATCGCCGGCGCTCGAAAACACTACCGTCTACCATGGCAAAGACGGCGAAACGGTCTACTTCATTTACAAATACAGCGCACTCAAAGTCCCCTATTACGTCCGCACCGCCATCCTGGACAAAGACGGCAAATGGCAGCTCATAAACATCTCGGGCAGCGTCGACGAGTCCAAGCTCATCGTCGCCCAGTAGCCCACCCCCCTGGGCTAGCCTCTCACACAAACTTACCCCTGTTATTTCTAAATACCTATCGGGTACGACCCGATAGGTAAGCACAAGTGGTTCGGTGTTGAAGGGATAGGCTACCGCTACTTCTTTTTGAGGGCTTGGAGTGTGAGTTCGGTACGTTTGCGAGCGTAATCGCAGTGTTCGCAGACACCGCCCATTATCGACTCGCCGACTGGCGGCATTTTGTCGTCGTCCATGCAGGCTTTCATTTTTTCGAGTGTCGGTTCGACCCATGAGTCGTCGCCTTTGTACGGAATGAGTTTGGTTTTGAATTCCAGCGTGTCGCCGAACCCGTCGACGTCCATCCGCGCATTCGTGTACACGAAATAGCCGGTGTCCGAAACTTTGAAGCCGTTTTGGCGTAGCAGCCACTGGTAGACTTCCATCTGCCGCTTGTAGCTGATTTGCCAGCCGCTATCTATAGACACGTCTTTGTCTTTGCTAGTGGCTTTGTAATCCACAACTATCAGCTCACCCGCGTCATTCACCCATACGTCGTCCACCGCGCCGAATACGTGCAGGTTGGTCGGCTGGTGCAGTGCCACCACGCCCGTGAACGTGTAGCGCCAGGTGTCGAGTTCTTTGTGCTGGAACGGTACGACGCCGTTCAGTTTGTTGGCGGTCATTATGGGATGCGGCGTTTTGGCCGCGCGATGCACGTCAAACTCTTTTTTGAACAGTTCGTCGATGGTTTTGTTTATGTTGAACGGCGGGCTGCTGGGCCGCGTAATCTTCAAACGCACGTCAAGCCAAAAGCAGCGCGGGCACTGCATGAACAGCTCTATCTTGCTGCGCGAAACTTTAAACGGCTCTTTCTGCCCTGGTTTATACGGCTGCGACCGCTCCCTAAAATAATTTCCCATTATACTACCAGTATACCGTCAGTCACGTCTCCCGGCCAACTAAAAGCCAGTTGGCTCAATCCATCAGTCATACTCATGAGCGAAGCGAACGAGGCGATAGCCGAAGCTTTAGGGGGTGGGAGGTTCCTTTCGAATTCACTTCGAAAGGAATCGGGAGGGGCGAGCCCCTTCCTTAGTTACGTACTGTTACAGCCTCACCCGACTCGAGTTTTGTTTGAATAGTGAAGCCTGTGCACGGCACGCTGTCGCCATCGCAACCGCTCGGCGATGCCTGGTACATAATGTCGCTTTGCTGTAGCGTGCTCAGTGACTCCGTAGACGGAAAGATTGCGTCCAGACTGAATGCCGCAGTGGACGGATAGCTCCCATACTGGGCCCGGTATGTGTTGAGCTGACTAGCAAGTACTTGCATATCGGTCTTCCGCGATGTGTCGCGGGCGTTCTGCTGCAGACTGGGCACGGCGGCAAACACCAGTAGCAATATGACGAGCGGGATGGCCAGCAGCTGCAGACCCAGCAACACCCAGAAAATAATCTTCATAACCTTGTTGTACGCGGCATAGCCCTCCAGCGGCCGCGGGTCGTCTTTTGCCCGCTCCCGGCCGAAGGTGGCCAGCACATAATCCACGAATGCCCAGACGCCAAAGCCGCCGAGCGTCAGCAGCTTTGCCACACCCAGCCCGACATACCCGAGGTAGAACCGATCAACACCGAAGCTACCGAGAAAATAGCTGAACAACACCGTCGCTATATAATTTTTTGCCTGGTTTTCACCGGAAGCCAGTTCCGGCTGTGCGAGCATGCCGGGAGCAGGCCCATCATCGGCTTTTACCGGCTCTCCAACCACCGGAGCAACCGGCGCATGCGCCTTTGCTTGCGGATTTTTCTTTTCTGCCATGCTTCGCATCTCCTTTATCTGCACTCAGTGTACAGCCAATCTGCAGCCCGGCACAAGCGGTTTCAGCGCCGCGATAGTACTGCCAGGGTTTCGATGTGCGGGGTGCGCGGGAAGAAATTGTAAACTTCGAAAAACACGATATCGTAGCTCTCCTGCAAAAGCGCCAGGTCACGTGCCTGCGTGGCGGGGTTGCAGCTGAGGTAGATGATTTGCGGCGGCTTTACTTCGAGGCAACGCTCGACCACTTTTGCGTGCAGGCCAGCGCGCGGCGGGTCGAAAATGACCGGTTTGTCTGCGCTAATGTACTCTAGCGCCTTCTCGGTAGACGCTTCGATGACTTCAGTTTTTATACCAGACTGTTCGGCATTCACCCGCGCCATCGCCACTGTTGCCGGATCCAGTTCGACCAGCGTCGCTTGTGTATTCGAGACGCTGAGCCCAATACTCCCCACGCCCGCGTACATATCGACGGGATCGGCCGAGCAATGTTCGCGGATACGGTTCAATGCCTGTTCGTAAATAGGCAGATTTACCTGGAAAAAGCTGTCGACATCGTAGCGAAATGTCTTGCCGAGCAGCTCGTCGCTTAGGTTACAATCACCCAGTTCGTACAGCAGCTTCGTCGGCACACTGGCCGGACTCTTGGGGTTCGAATGATAAACCCGCAGGCCTTTGACACCACTCGGCAACGACATGTTTGTAAACTTGTCTAGTTTTGTATACAGTGCAGCTACCACATCACCTTTTTGCGAACATCGAACAATAATTGTCTTCAAATCTCCGGCCCGCGGCTGTAATTTTTGTAGCTCGGCGAGCACCGCATTCGCCCCGGCATCGAGCGCAGGCATGGCGAGTTCACTTCCCGGCACTATCTGTTTGCCGTGGCTGCCGCGCTGATGCAGTGCCAGGTGCAACCCATCGTCATCACCCCAAAAGCTGTACTCCATCTTGTTCCGATAATTCCATTCACCCCCGGCCGTCACCACCGACTCTGTCATTCCGGCCTCCGAGCCGGAATCTACCGCTTTAGATTCCGGGTCAAGCCCGGAATGACGCGGAGTTGGGAATTTGATGCCTTCATGAGCGAAGAGCTCGGCAACGATGTCGACCTTGTACTTGTTCTCGGCCTCGAACGTCATCATCTGCCACGGGCTGGTAGCCAGGTAGTTTTCCTCGCGCGGCGTGACACGCTCGGGCGAAGCCTCCACGACCTCTTCGGCTATCGCTTCGGCATACGACCGCTTCTTCTTTATAACCCGCACCCGCACCGTCTCGCCCGGCAGCGCGTTCCACACGAACACTTTGCGGCCATCCGCCAGCTCGGCCAGCCCCTGCCCGCCATGCACCAGTTTCGTTACCGTGACCTGCTCGAGCTCCACTATTTCGAGATTCCTTTGAGCAGTGCAGCCGGTGTATCGACAAGCAAGTCGGGCTCTTTGGCGGCCAGCGCCTCACGGCTGTTGTAGCCCCACGTCACCGAAGCGATGTGCAATTTCGCCGCCCGTGCCGCTATGACATCGCGCGTTTCGTCGCCCACGTACCAGCTGTCCGCCACATCCACCCGCTCTGCCTCTATGAGCTTCAGCAGCCGCGGCGCCTTGCCGAGCAGGCTCGCCCCGCCGTACACGCTCTTGAAGAACTGGTCGAGCCCATGGTGCTGCAAGTATTTGTTCACGTTTTCGGTGCTGTTGCTGCTGAGTATGTACATGCGCTCGCCGCGTGCTTGCAGCTCGGTCAGCATTTTGTGTATACCCGGATGCGGGTGTATGTCCTGAATGTGCTTCAGCAACAATCGCCGGCCCTTCACCACCAGCACCGGTATACGCCATTTGGGTATGTCGAGCTCGTTCGCCAGCTCGCCGAATGAAAGGTGCCGGTAGCGGGCGATGTCTTCCTCGGTATACGTATTCGGCCGACCGGTCAGTTCGCAGAACACGTCTATGACTGCCGGCAAACTGTCGGCGAGCGTTCCGTCGAAGTCGAAAATGATTGCCTTCTTCATTATTTTAGTGCGCTTATTACCGCCAGCCATGCGACAGCGCTCAAGCCGACCAGACTCAGTCCCATATACACTCGTTCGGTAAGTAGTGTGTTCGCGAATTTCCCTTTGCCGTGACCCGCCAGCCAGACAAGCACCGCCAACGCCCCAAACCCGGCCGCTGCCACACCGAATGTCACATACACCAGCGCCGGAAGCGCGCTGCCATACAGCACACCTGCGAGCAGGTAGTACCCTATGGCCAGCAATGCCAGCACACCCGTCCCCTTGCCCACCAAGAAGCTGAGCCAGCTAGCAGGGTCGCTCCGCTCGGTAATCTGGAAACACAGCGCCGCCGCAGCCGACAGGCCGAATACTGCAGCTAGCAGACCCGCATCCTGCACACCGGCCAACATAGCCACAACGACCGCCGCCAGGCCGCCGGCCAACGCATATTCGCGCCACCGCGTCGGATTCATACCCCGGACTATTCCGGCCTCGTATACCGGCCGTCGGCCGGTTGCCAACAGCACGTGCGCTATAGCTGCCACTCCGAGGAATGCCGCCACCAGCCACGCCAAATTCACATCAAATAAATGATGCACCGCAAAAACCAGCACCGTATGCCCCTGCGCCGCCGTTTGCAGCGGGTCCTGCGCCAAAAAGCCGGCCATTACCTGAAAACTGTGCACGCTGCCACTCAGCAGCGCCACCACGGCTGCCTGCACGCCGAACAGTGCCGCCAGCGCCACGTTCCACCGCTGCAAACGCACCGGCTGCTCCACCGCAACCCTTTCCTGCAGCACCGGCGTGGCCACAGCCGCCTGTTTCTTCACCGCTACTTTTGCCTTCGTACCAGCCTTCGCCACCGGCGCTTTCGCGCCCTTGGCCGAAGCCTTCCCAGAACTCTTCTTCTTTGCCATGCTAAAACTATAGCATGGTTCGCCGGACCTACGTTAGTCGATAGGCAAATCAACATACCCTAGGAGGTAGATGCGGCTAAGAGGCGGGCTCAGGACTGCGCACCAAATTCACCGCAGTCGCCATATATTCAAGCTCAAACCACTGTCCTGACGTAAGATTCTGTGCTGGAAGCTGTCGCTCGGGCAGTCCGCCTATCACGCGATTCTTCATACCCATGCCATTCGGGGCAACTTTTATGAAGTCTATGCCTTCACGGTCGATATTATATAAAGGGGCGCCGTCAAGAATCTCAGGAGCACCGACAGTTGGCGTGTCGCTATGGAGGCCGCTTATAACCGTCCGACTGAACGCTACCGGGCTTTTGCCCGAACCTTCGGTCAACGCAACGACGTTGACTACCGTCGCAACGTCACCGCCACGTTGGGATATTACGGCGCAGGTACCGTTGTTCGGGTGGATTACCCTGCCAGTAGCATCGTTTGAATTATCACCGAACGATACTAAGCCTTCCCTGAATGTCGTCGTATGCATGAGCTCCCGTGTGCTGTGGCCAGGGATACGCGGGGCCACACTATACTTGTCGAGAAATTCACGGATACTTACTGGTGAAGCAGCCTCTGCAGTACCCAGAGCCCCTCTACCTAAGTTTGCAGCTAACTTTCGCTTCTGTGCGTCACGAGCATCGGCGGCACGCTCTTTTCGAGTTAAGATTTTTTCGTCTAATTTTTTTATTGCTGAGAACATGATTTAACATTAGCATAAAAGTGCAAAAAATGCAATATGCTTATGTTGTTTTTTGCTTCGCTGCGGATAGCTAACAGATTAAGTGCAGCGCGTACATTCATGCCGTATACTGGGAGGTATGAGCGAACAAGCGACGCTAGGCGGTGGATGTTACTGGTGCCTGGAGGCGATTTACCGGCGTGTTCGTGGCGTAGAACGCGTCACTTCCGGCTATAGCGGCGGCCATGTGGACAATCCGACCGTCATGCAGGTCTACTACGAAGACACGGGGCACGCCGAGTGTGTGCAGCTGGAATTCGACTCTGGTGTTATTACCTACCGAGAAATTCTGGAAATTTTTTACGTCATGCACAACCCCACCACGCTGAACCAACAGGATTACGATGTCGGTGAGATTTACCGTTCGGTCATTTTCTATCACAGCCCGGAACAGCAAAAAGTCGCCGAAGAAATGACGAAGGGGTTTGCGGCAGAATTGTGGCCCGACCCCATCGTGACGCAAATAGTTCCCTTTGAAAAGTTTTGGCCCGCCGGGCCCGATGCGCAGGAATTCTATGAGCGCAACCCCAACTCCGGCTACTGTCGAGTCATCATCGACCCGAAGATTCAAAAACTACGCCAGAAGTTCACTAGCAAACTCAAACCAGCGTAAACACCGGTTATTTGCTATACTTACACCTTGAAGCTGTCATCTCGACCGAAGTGGAGAGATCTTCTCCAGTAGCCAGGGAGATTTCTCCATTACGCCTACGGCTTCAGTCGAAATGACAAAGGGAAAACATGTTACTGAACGCGGATATTGAAGAAAAAAGCATCGGTACGAAACATTTGTTTTCGGGCCTGCGTTTGCATGTGGAGCAAGGCGAAAAAGTGGCGATAATCGGCCGCAACGGCGTGGGCAAAACTACCTTGTTCCGCATGCTGACTGGCGAGGACAAAGACTTCGCAGGCACGGTCGTCACCCAGCCGGGCGCCCGCGTGATTGTGACCGCCCAGGAACACACCGGTATCGGCGAAAAAACAGTCATGGAGTACATCCTCGACAAGCTGCCCGAGTACAAACACCTGAAGCACATTATAGACAGTTATCCCGACCATATGGGCGACGACGTTCGAAAGATTCACGTCTACAGCGAGGCATTGGAGCGGTTTGGCGCGCTCGACTACTACACCGTTGAAGACCGTGTGCTGCAATCACTAGAAGATTACCAGCTGTTCGGCAAAGAAGACTTGCCCATGGCGCAGCTTTCTGGCGGCCAAAAGCGATTCGTGGAGCTGATAATCGTCGAACACGCCGACGCGGACCTGGCGCTCATAGACGAACCAACCAACCACATGGACTACGTCGCCAAAGCGGCGTTTCTGGAGTGGTTCAAGAGTGTCAAGCGCGCTGTGGTCGTCATTTCCCACGACCGAGATGTGCTGGCGCACATAGACCGCGTTATCGAAATAAAAGATGGCGGCTGTGCCTCGTTCCCTGGTAATTATGATGCCTACCTTCGCCAAAACGCCCACAGCGCCACCACCAAAATGCACGATTACGACGTGACTCAGCGGCAAATCGCCAACCTGCGCGACAAAGTCATTCAGTTCCGCCGGCTCAAGGAAAAAGCCCGCGACCCAGGCACCATACAGCAGTTCAAACGGCGCGAAACACAGGCGGCCGCCGAGCTTGCCGAGCTGGAAAAACTAGAGAAACCAAGCTTTTGGATAGACCGCGAAACCGCCGGCACGCTGAATAAAAAAGTCAGTGACAACTACGACAAGTTCAAAACCAAGAACATACAGCTGCACAAAACATCCAGCCACGAACACCGCAAAGAACTTCTGCGCGTCGAAGATTTGCAGCTCGGCTACGCCGAAACACCGCTGTTTGCGCCGGTGCACTTTGCCCTGCACCACGGCGACCGCCTGCGATTGGTTGGGCGGAACGGCGCTGGTAAAACTACACTGGTTCGCGCCATCGTTGACGCAGCCGCCGAAAAGCGCAGTGAGACGTGGCGGGCCGGCGGAATCTTCTGCGACCGCAGCTTGCGGCTGAGCCTGTACGAACAAGAAGCTGGCAAAGAGTTGTTGCATATGCCCCTCGGCGCAGCCATCGCCCACATCTACGACGAGCTGGGTCTACCGAGTAGCGACGAGGCTGTCATGCGCACCATGGGTAACTACCTGTTCAACCCGTACGACGACAAAAACACCTTGGTTTCCGACCTCAGCGGTGGCCAGAAAGCCCGCCTGCAGATTATAAAAATGCTTGCGCCCGACCCGAACGTACTCACTCTAGACGAACCGACGAACCATCTCGACCTGCCATCTATCGAAGAGCTCGAAAACGCCCTGGCGAACTACCACGGCGCCCTGCTTTACATCTCTCACGACAGCTACCTGGCTGAAAACCTCGGCGGCACCGAGCTAGTATTGCAACCTCTTTAGCCCTACAGCCGTACATGGGCTCCGGGCGAAAAATGGCAGCACAACCTTCGGGTACGACCCGATAGGTAACACCTTCGCTTACTCCTTGGGGACGACAAATCTCAGGGTACGACCCGATAGGTAGGCGTAAGGGGGATAGGGGGTGGCCGAGAGGTTTGGGTGCGGGCTAGAGAGATATTTTGGCGAGGTCGCCAGAGAGGATGACCGAGCCCATGCCGAGGACTTCTTCGTACACGGGCATGTCTGGCACGACGTCGTTCAACACATAAATCGGCTTCTGAAGGTAAAACGCCAGGCCCATTTCCATCAGCACGTTGGGACCGATGTAGCCGGGCACGCCGTGCTTTTCGTCGTTCACGACCAGCACCGCATCGCCCTCGGCGATTTTATCGAAGTGGCCGCGCATCAGCTGGGCCTTCTTGTCGAAATCGTTGGGGTTTCCGTACCAGGTTTTGACGCTATCGACATTGTAGTCACCCGAAGCGCGCATCCGCTCGGCCGTAAGTGGTACGACCGCGCGGAAACCTTGCTTTTCGAGCTCATCGGCTAGTTCGTTCACGTGCCGGTAGAACGCCGCGCTGGAGCACAGGACGATAGTCTTCACTATTCAATCACCTGCACGTCGCGCCAGAAGGCAACGTAGTTCGAAAAGTCTTTGTGAACGCGCTCGATGGCGCTTGGGAACAGTTCGGGGTAACTCCAGGCGTTGTCTGCGCTCCAATTGTCGCCTTCGCCCACGTCGAAATACTGGCACACGCCCTTCCACGGGCACGTGTATGGCGTATCGCTTTTGCGCAAGAATTCCTGCTTGATGCCCGACGGTGGAAAATACCAGTTCTGCTCTATATAAATCAGGTCTTCTTTGTCTGCTTCGGCTAGTACTTGTCCATTCCAAACTGCTTTCATATGCTCCCTTCCCCTCCTTTGGCTTACACCAGTATGACGCACGGCCGTCACTTCCGCAATCGGCCGGTTATACTTGCAAATTTTACAACGCAGCGCTACGCTGGAACCATAACGTAAGGGAGCATGTGGCATGAGCGCCTTTGGCACACTCGAAACGAAACTGAACGGCATTTTCGGCAAGAACGCTCCCAAGCTAGCGGAAGGCGGCAAGACGTGGCTCGTAAAATACCTGCCCGTTATCGCACTAGTGCTCGGCATAGTGTCGTTACTCGGCGCCTGGGAAATCTGGCGCTGGGCGCACGTCGTAAACACCTATGGCAATTTCGCAAGCCAAGCCTGCAGTGCCGCAGGCGTAAACTGCAGCAATGTCCTGCCTTCGCGTCTGACCGTCTGGATATGGGTCAGCCTGGCGGTAATCGTCGCCGAAAGCCTGTTGTACCTGTTTGCCTACCCCGGCTTGCAGGCCCGCAAAAAGCAAGGCTGGAACTACTTGTACTACGGCGCGTTGCTGAATGTCGCCTACGCCGTGGTCAGCCTGTTCAGTAACTATGGCAGCGGCTTTTTTAGCTTCGTATGGAGCTTGCTAGCTTCGGCGGTCGGGTTCTGGCTGCTATTCCAGATACGCGATGCATACACTGGCAAACGCATAGCCGGCGCCCGTAATCGCAAGAAATAATAAGGAAACTGAGTGGCTTCGCCACGGGATGATTTGCCCTGCACGGGCGAATAACAGGGCTTCAGTCTGGACCGACAAGGAAACCCGCGGGTTTCCCTACGCCTCGGTGGCCCGTATGCTTCGCACGAGCCAGCCGGGGCTACCCTTCCGGTCTGCAGACCGAAAGTCAGGAAGAGGCTCGCTATTCGCTCGCCACGATGCTATCGGTTGGCTTTGAGGAGGCGGGCGAACCAGAGGAGTTCGTCGAGGAGCTTGCCGATGTTGCGTTCGTAGCGTTCGCGGTGCTCTTCTTTTATACTCCCGTCTTCGTTGAACATTTTGTTCACAAATGGAAAATAGACATCCCAGCTCATAGCCACCAGTCCCGTTTCGCGCACTGCGGTCAGCAGTGACTCTACCGCCCGCACGCCGCCCCAGTTGCCATCGCTGGCGCCGGCGAATGCTACCGGTTTGTGGTTGTAGAGTGCCAGTTCGCTGTCGAGCATACGCTTCAGGCTACCCGGAAAGCTGTGGTTGTACTCTGGCGTGACGATGAAGAACGCGTCGGCTTTTTCGACGATGGCCGTGTAACGCGGGTCTTTGCCCTCCGGGTCGTTGCCATCACCCGGGAAGTTAAAGTCCTTCGGGTCCACAAAGATTACTTCAACATCCTCTCGCCTGCCCGCTACTTCGGCCACATACCGAGCCGCTTTTATGGACTCCCGCTTTTCTCTTGTTGTCCCGCCCAACACCGCCAAAGTAATTTTTTCTTCCATGGTTTCATATTACCCTGTCACGTGTGACCTGTCACCATACATTAACCTCAGCTCGACATGAGCAATAACCCCAGCGCTTCTTGCGTACTATGAGCGCAGCGAACGAGGGTGTAAGCCCGAACTTCAGGGGGAGGGAGGCCCTTGCCTCGAATTCACTTCGAGACAAGGGTCGGGAGGGTGAAGCGAGCCAGTGGCTCGCTGTAAGGCAATCTGCCGGAACAAGCTATGCTTGTTCACGCGCAGTTGCGGGGCCGCAGGATGTGGCGAGCCCCTCCCTAATTTTTTTCTTCGACCGCGAAGAGTTTTTCGAGGTTGGTAGCGACACGCGCCAGGTCGATAAGGTCGCCGTCGTAGGCCACATAGTTCGACTGCCAGTCGGGCTTGAATTTGTTTTTGAATTGCTCCAGACCAGCGCTCGCAAAGCGGCTGCTACCCAGGCGTCTGGCCAGCTGCGCCAGGTTGCTGTCCATGCGCGCCAGCGGCACGAAACCGAGGTCGAATGTCTGATGTTTAGCCGGGTCCAGATTCTCGATGATATGGAGCAATACGGCTGGCATGGCACCGTTCATCTCAGGCATAAAGCGTATCAGGTCGACCGTAGCCTGCCGGACTTTACCGAACGTGGGCATTTGGTTCGCAAACGCCACGATGACACTGGATTCGTCACGCAGCACGTGCATGACGCACTGCTGCAAGTAGGATTCATCGAAGTAGCCGAGCGCAAAACCCTCTTCCTGGTGACCGTCTCGCGTCAGCCAGGCGTCGGAAACGATGCGCAGCTGCGCCATGGTTTCGCGACTGTGCGGCGGTTGTAGCATTTCGTATTCCCAGCCGGCCTTGCGGGCGCGGTTGCGCTGCCAGCGCCACCACTTGTCGCGGGCGGTCTGCGCCTGGAAATCTTCGACCGATATGACGGCGCTGGAACCGATTTGCATGGTGCGCATCCCCGCCTTTTCGTACAACGGCCGCGAGGCTTCCGGCACTAGCAGCGCGCACACGACCCATCCGCGGTGCCGGGCATGTTCCTGAAATGCCGCCAATACTTTTGCCTGCGCTACCCTGTTCGGTGCAACCGGGTCGGCCAGCATGAAGGCGATACCGCCCTGCACCCGGTATGCAATCATCCCGTTGGCACCTGGGCTCGAGAAGTATTGCTTGCGGTCGGTAGGCCAAAGTTTGAAATAATCTTCGCTGCTACGACTATACCGCTCTAGTAGACCTCGCATGTTTTCGACTTCCTGGCCAGAGGCAGTACCTTCGAGCGGCTTCGGCCGGAACAAGCTCCACACGGTTATGAGCAATAGAGAGATGAGCAGCGTCTCGACGAACAGCCGGAGGCCGGCCTCCGTCCGCTCCTGCAATCGCTCTTCGCGATTCTGGATGGTACGGTGCGAATAATCGTACATATTCGACACGTCACGCTGCAGACGCGGCCCTTGGCCCAGCAGGTTTATAACTACTAGACCGGCCACCAGAGCCAGGGCCACGCCGCCGAAGACAACGCCGATGTCCTTGAGCCGCGAAGCCCACGAAGGCTGCACGACATTCCGGTCGAAACTCGCCCGAGTGTACAGCAGCCCCACAAAAACCAGGCCGTACAGTAGCACCGCCAGCGGCTGTGGCGTCAACACAGAGTATTTCAGCAGTTGCGAAGCCAGCACCGCCAGCACTAGCCACAACGCCGGCCGTTCACCGCGTAGCAAGTGGCGCGAAACGTACAGTAGCAGTATGCCGGCGATGATGCCGTGCTGGTCGAGCAAAAATCCGGCATGGGTCACATGCAGCACTTCGCCATGGTGGGTAAAATGCACGTGCGGCAGCGACGCGACGATGGCGAATACACCGGCCAGCAGCACCCATACTCCTGCCACCCAACGGATACGGCGTGCCGAGTGCGCCGGTGGCCGGAACGTACTGAAGCTATCGGCATACCACGCCAACCACACGATAGTCGAGAATGCGTAAATGTACTGCAGTACCACCCGGAACTGCGGACTTACTAGCCCCGACACCACTAGTGCGGCAGCCGCCAGCTGCACCGCTACGAAACCATAACTGGCCAGCCGCTTGTGCCGCAGCGCATCCACGATGCTCAGACCGGCCACCAGGGCCGCCAAAACCAATGTCTCCACATCGTGGACACCGCTTAGCACCGCTGCGCCGACACTGCATGTTTCGTGCCCTAGGTAGCAAACATCCGGGAACAGGCCGTCCATCATCGAAAGTACCGCGACACCTACCAGCGCCCAGCCGATAGCGCGGCTGCGACCCAGCACCCCGAACCGCACCGTCGCGAGCAGCAGAAGCAGACCGGCGGCAATATCCCCCAACCGGTACCATATGCCTATGCCGCTTGCCGCCTCACTACTGATAAGCTGCAACGAGCCATAGTGCTCGTGTGCCAGTGCTGGCGCCAGCAGCCACGTTACACCCAACACCACGTACAGTGGTAGCCACACTGCTGGGAAAACCCGCCGCCAGACTCCAGTCCAGAAATCTTTCACCTGTCACTACTCATGATATGAACCTATAGTACCCCGTCGTGCGCAGCCTGTCACCATTACCGCGCCAAGACTAGAGTGCAACGGACTAGAAATTACTTTTCTAATTCGTGGATTTTGTCATGGTCCAGGCCATAGTAGTGTGCAATCTCGTGCCACAACGTGTGGTAGATTTCTGCCTGCAGGCTGGCCATGTCGTGCGAATATGCCAGCAGCGGGCGTTTAAACAGCGTTATCCGGTCCGGAAATAGCGGCTGGTGACCACCGCGTTCTGGTAGTGGTGTGCCCTGGTACAACCCGAGGAGCGTTTCGTTGTGCCGAAGCGACAGCTCGTAGCGCTGCTCTTCGGTCGGTTCGTCGGCAAACAGAATCGCCACGTTCTTTACGTTGTCGCGGTGCAGCTTCGGCAGGCGGTCGAACGCCTTGTCTATCATCTCCTGAAACTGTTCATCTGAAATTTCTAACATAAAACTATACATAGTATAGCATCTTCACTGCCTCAGGCCGCCTGTTTGTGAATACCCTCATCTCTTTCCGCACACAAAGCAAGAACAGCCAGTACTCGAGGTAGTACTACCTCTTTAGAGAAGTCGTTTTGGTAATAGTCATTGCCTGTACGGTAAACCATCATTTCTATCTCGCCTTGTTCAAAGATTAGTTTTGCCTCGTTTAATATGCAGGGGAATTTAGTGCGGGGGTCTTCGCTTGCGTTAAGAACCCGAAAAGCAAAGGTCGTGTCTCTAATCGTGAGCCCTCCTTCGGGAGAATGCCACATGGGAGGTTTGGGCAAATATAAACCATCCGCATCTTTCGTGACCCGTGTCTTGCCACTTTCGAGTCTGTATATACCAAAGACTGCATCCAGAATCTGTTGACGATACGGTTTTTCCATTTCTAGCACAGCCTAGCGCCATTTATAAACCGAGTCAACAACACATATGTCTGCCACCCTAAACGTAGCGTATTCCGCGTAACAACAGGCCATACTACAAAAGTCAGATTAACTAGTCGGCGAGTTCGTAACTGACGCGTATGTGGCCGTCTTTGCGCTTGATTTTGGTAATCTTGACGCCGCCGATTTGTGAAACATCGCTCAGGTGCGTACCACCGCAGCAGATGTAAAATTCGTTCGGGTAGGTTGCCAGCTGTACGTTCTGGTATTTTTTCAGAATGGCTTCGGGTATGTATTCGCTGTACTTGCGCGCTTCACTGCTCGGCACTTGCTTGATGCCGATATGACCACCTTGGGCAGCCAATGCCTGCAAGCCGGATTCTATCTTGGCAATCAGCTCGGGCGCCTCTTCGGCCGTAAAATCGCCGTCATACTCTACGAACGACATCTCTGGGAAATGCGCGCCCCGCCCCGCCTTCCAATCTTTGCCAGTCTGCTTCACGGCGTAGTCAATCAAATGACCCACGCAGTGCAAACGCGAATTCAGTAACCTACGCCCGGCATCGACTTTGCAGTGGACTGTCTGTCCTACGGCCGGAGCAGTACCCGTAAGCGTGCCATCGTGGTATATGACGCCCTGTGCGTCCTTGCTGACTTCTTTCAGAGCCAGCGAACCGCCGTCCCAGGTAATGATACCAAGGTCAAATGCCTGGCCGCCACCGCCCGGATACACACAGCTCTTGTCGAGCACCACCCGGTACGTCGTATCGTCTAGTTGCTCGGCGCTTTGCACGGCAGCGTCACACTCCAACAGCCCATAATCTTCCAGGTACAGCTTGTGCGTACCTTCATCTACTGCCGAAACCGGTAGGTCTTTCGCGGAGACAGCTTCAGAAGCCTTCGGGGCTTCGAACGAGACTTCGGGGTAGATGGATTTCGTGGTTTCGTCGTATTCTTGGCGGAGTTGGGGGAATGGCACGCCTTCGCGGGCGGTGACGCCTTCGAAAATCCAGAAGACGCGCTCCGAAAAGCCGAGGCCGCAGGCTGGCGGCATGCCGTACTCCAGCATTTCCACGAAGTCGATGTCGAGCATCATGGCTTCGTCGTCGCCGGAGTCGCGCATCTGTTGTTGTTCTACGAAGCGGTGCAGCTGGTCCAGCGGGTCGTTCAGCTCGCTGAAGAGGTTGCAGAGTTCACTGCCAGCAATGACAACCTGTGCACGCTGCGTGGTCTCTGGCCGGTCTGGGTTAGCCTTCGCCAGCGGGCTGATGAACAGCGGCGTGTTTATGAGCCACACCGGTCCCGCTACATCCTTGCGGATATTCTTCCAGAGCTTGTCGATGCCGCGGGCTTTGTTCTCGGTCTGTTCGACTTCGAGCTTATTGTCTTGCAGCGCCTTCTTGACTTCGTCTAGCGTGCAGGTGAACGGATTCAGGTCATAGCGCTTCTCGATAGTTTCGGCGTAGTCCCAGCGTTCCCACGGCTTGCTCAGGTCCACGTCGAACTCGCCCAGTTTGAACTGCAGTGTCCCGAATGTCTCCTGCAAAATGTACTTGAACAGGTCTTCCTGGAACTGAATGCCCTCCTGCCAGTCGGCGTACGCCCAGTACCATTCCATGGCGATGTGCTCGGGCAGGTGTTCGTCGCTGTAGTTTTCGTTGCGGAAGCGCGGACCGAGGTCGTAGACCTTTTCGAACCCGGCGCCGATGAGCCGTTTCAGAGGTAATTCATGCGAAATACGCAGATAGAAATCCTGGTCCAGCGCATCCATGTGCGTCACGAACGGATTGGCATCGGCACCGCCGGTAGTGTGCTCTAGAACCGGGACGTTTACCTCTACAAAGCCCCGCTCGTCCAGGAATTTACGCGTCGCCTGCCAGAATTTGCTGCGGCGCACAAAACGTTCGCGCACTTCTTGGTTCACATTCATGTCGACATAGCGGCGGCGGAAGCGCTCTTCTTTGTTCGTAAAACCTTCTTGCTTGCTCGGCATGGGCCGCAGCGCTTTGCCTAGCAGCTTCAGCCGGTGGACTTCCACCGAAATCTCACCGGTTTTTGTTTTGATAACCAGACCGTCTGCCTGCACGAAATCGCCCGTGTCGAGCAGTGGCAGCTGGTCTATGCCCAACACGCCCTGCGCAGCATCCAGTGGTGCAACCTTGTCGCCCACCAGGAACAACTGCAGTTCGCCAGACATGTCGCGAATGACTATGAAAGCCAGTTTACCGAACTTGCGTATGCCGGCTATACGCCCGACGACAGAGACATCTTTGCCTTCAAGCTCGCCAAAACTATCGACGATTTGCTTCAGGGTGTGAGTTCGTTGGCTTTGTGCCGGGTACGGGTTGACGCCAAGCTGCTTCAGTTCTTCCAGTTTACGCAATCGTTCATCACGAAAATCTTTGAGTGTCGCCATGGTTTATTCCTTTACTTCTCTTTATTCTACA
The DNA here is from genome assembly GCA_039809105.1 of Saccharimonadales bacterium (SeqCode). Classification (GTDB taxonomy): domain Bacteria; phylum Patescibacteriota; class Saccharimonadia; order Saccharimonadales; family UBA4665; genus JBDHUJ01. The sequence continues at coordinate 11,578 of JBDHUJ010000023.1, read as the reverse complement.
CCAGTCTCTGGATTCTCTGGACGTGGCAACCAAAGTGCGATACCACGCGCCACCACTCGTGCTTCGTTAACGATACAGTACGGCGCGACGATATGTTCAGCATCCGGCGGCGCCGTATCTACGATTTCTAACTTAAAATCCCGGATTACAGCGTTTCGATGGGTCTGATACAAGGCGCGAACCGGTTCATGGGTTAGCATCAGTGCCTGGCTTGCCTGAAAAGCTTCAGGCCCCGACATGCCGAACGCCGCATTTAACTGAGATTCCGTAATACTATATTTCATTGTTTTCCTCGTAGTTTATCCTATCTAAAACTCTCCCTCAGTTCTGTCGCAGTGCCGGGAGAGTTTTGTATGAAAGAGAAGCTCGCGGGCACTACGACCGGAGCTTAGACTTGGGTTGCAACCGAACTGCAATCTGTCTCATAATTCCGTATCATCTTAGCACACTCCCCCTGAAAAACAACCACAGATACCCCCTCCGCAAAAACCCGCCCGCCAACCAAGCACAAGCTTCATACCCCACGATAACCCTTTTCACAAAGCTTATGCTCGAGGTTGGACCTCTAGCAAATACGAACCTACACTGTGATATCGTGGGCCTCGTGCCACAAAGCTTCGAAGTCAGCCTGGAACAGCTGTATTGCCGCCAAACTGTCGGTAATTATACTGAGGCGGTCATCCGTATCAGTGGGATTACTGAAGCTAATGATGGCCAGCTCATCATCGAACAACATCAGGTGAAAGCCACGTTCGTTGCGACGCAACCGGACGCGCACGCCCATGTGCTGCCATGCGTGCAGGACGTGATAGTTGCTTGGTTTAAGCTGCTGCACCACATGACGCACTTGGACCCCACGCCGTATCGCCGCCCGCTGCACGGCGACAAGCTCTGCCGAATAGGCTATGCCTATCGAATATACCGCAATGCTGTGTTTGGCTCGCGGCGCCATACGGACGTATTCGTCGTATAGGGCCTGTCTTCCCACCACCAACCGCACCGGCCCGCTCGTATCCGCAGATTTACGGCCTAAACTCTGCGTCAGCAGTTTAGTTAATTCTTGCTGCTTCAGCGCGAGCGAACTGGAGAGTCCATTTTCCACAGGCAATGCTTCAAACGTCAGAGGCCTGCCGCCAAGCCGCCGGACCAGACCGAGCGCTTCGAGCCGGTAGAACAAGCGGTACTGCGCCGACGGAAAGTGGTGGTTATACGTAGCGGCGTCCTGAGCGGTTAAAGGGCCGTGGCGGAGCAGCAGTTCAAACAACTGGATAGCATCCGCGCTCAAACCCAGATTTTCCAGGTAAATCTTCTGGGCTGCTTTCAAATGCCTTACCCGTGACTGAGCCATGACACTATTTTAACATAAATTTGTTAAAATATATTACAAAACTATTTATGTTTATATACAAAATTACGATAATGTAATCGTTGCTTAAGAAAGGATACTTATGGAACGCTACATCGACACCTTGCCTCTAGAGCGCATGCTCAACCCTGCCCTGCCCGAAAACTGGCGCGACGATATGCGCAGCCCAGACATCATGTTGCACAACGAAGGCGGCTACCCGCAAGGTTTTGGCTGGCGTGGTATTGTGCGGGGTTTGCAAGCTACCTTTTACCACATCACTCCCGGTGCTCACCTGGAAGCAGGCCATCGGCCCTACCCTGCACCCCCGCGCGATATGATAATGGCAACCCTGCACGGCAATCCGCATCTTACTGCCGATACCGATGGAGAGCTCGGCAAAACGGGCATCACCGTCGGTCCAGGCAAAGGTTTCTATTTGCCCATTTACCAGACCCTTCACCTGCGAACAGCCCCCGAAGGAACGGGGGCAGTTTACGCCGAGTTCAACCCCGATGAGCTTGAGGGGAACGAAAAGCAGCTTCTGGACGATGTCTTCCCGGCTTTAGGAATCGCACGCTGCTCGTCGCCGCTGAACTGGCGAAGACCCTTCTCCATCAATCCGGAGGAAGCGAGTTACTCGCGGATGTACGAAATCAAACCGAGAGTAGTCCCCGACCCTGCGCTAGCCGAAAACGGACTACTGAACGAGGTACTCTACGTCGCATCCCGCAGGTGCTAAACTTGTCGGCCTACCCTAGCAGATGTGCCGGAGGACAGTGGCAAAGTTTGCTATGCATCTTTTTTCATGCTATTTTATGCAAATTATGAATAGTGTTTTGGGGTTCGCCGTTCGCCACCTAGCGTCTGAAGAATTCAGTCTACCCGTAGACACGGAATTTGAAGACTTATTGCTCTCTATGCAAAGTGAGGACTTCGAGAGGCTATATAAGGCTTTTGAATCTCCCGGCGTCATAAAGGACCTCTGGCAGCCAGAAACATCCAATAAAACAGAAGTCCTCGACAAAGAACGCTTCTTAACCCCCGCCACCTGCATGACAATCGGCAGGCCCATACTTGCCCTAGAGGTTGGCAAGAAGTTGGTCAAAGGCGAAACGGGTGCCACCAAATGGCTGCTAGCCATGGGGGCAACCGACGCTGAGGGTAGCCTGGCACGAGCCATCGACAAAATCCGACCCGACAGCGGCTTGGGCTGCACCGAACGAGGCAAAAAATATGACCCCATTGCCGACACACTTGCTTTTCTTATTGTGAGCAGCGCCGCCCTGAAAGCACCGCGCATCAGCAAGCCCGCAAAGCTAGCAGTAGCGACAGTGCTAGGCGCAGAGTTATACAAAAGCATCTGGGCCGTACAGTCCGGACTACAGCACAGACGTGCAACCGGCCAGGAACTCGTAATCTCCCCGAGCAGAACCGGTAAATTGGCTACTGTAGAAAAATTCATGGCGCTCGGCTTTGCAGTACTGACAAACGACCTAGAACCGGGCCGGCAAAGAAACCTGGCCAGCGCAGGAGCGCTCGCTGCCGCTGGCCTTGGGGCTATCCACGGAGAAAAAGCCCGCCGCAGTTACCTGCCTTTGATAAGTAAATCTTAGTTACGCGATGGCGTGGATTTTGTAGGTGGCGGTTTCGGCCGGGGTGACGATTTCGACGTCTTCGCCTTCTTTTTTGCCCAAGAGCGCTTTGCCGATTGGCGATTCGTCGGAAATCTTCTTGGCCAGCGGGTCAGCCTCTATGGTGCCGACGACTTGGAAGACGAGCTCCTTGCCCTTGGCGTGCTTGAGCGTCACGGTAGAGCCAAGCCCGACCTGCTTCTTGCCCTTGCCGGCAGAGATAACAGAGACGTTGGCGAGGATGTGCTCGACTTCGGCAATCCGGCCATCGGTCTTTTCCTGCTCGGCCCGAGCCGACTGGTATTCGGCATTCTCTGCCAGGTCGCCGAGCTCGCGCGCGGTCTTTATGGCTTCGGCCGTCACGACACGCTTGGCCTTCAAGCTCTCCAGCTCCGCCTTCAGTTCGTCGACGCCTGCTTGTGTCAGGTGGAATAATTTTTTCATGTTAGTTCTCCTTACATTGGAATAGTAATCGTAGTTAGTGTACCCGCCGCTACTCTGGTGTCTAGTGAGTCGCTCTATAGTAGCGTGTTAGCGGTTGGCCGTCAACAAAGATTTGAGCTCATCGAGGCTGACCTGCGAGCTTTCTTGTTCACTGCGTTTTTTGTATTCGAAACTGCCGGCTGCGACGGTCTTGCCGCTGACGACGACCCGGTGCGGCACACCTATGAGGTCGGCGTCGGCGAACTTTTCGCCAGCACGAGCGTCGCGGTCATCATACAGCACTTCTATGCCCGCCGCCTGTAAGTTTTCATACAGCGCGTCGGCCGCTTCTACGACCTCAGCCTCCGTACCAAGCCTTGCGATATACACCTGGAACGGCGCAATACTCTCTGGCCACACAATCCCCTTGTCGTCCGAAAACTTCTCAACGACAACGCCCATTACACGAGTAATGCCGATTCCGTAGGAACCGATGTATAGCGACTTCTGTGTGCCATCTTCTCCAGTAAAATACAGTCCCATTTCGTCGGTTTTCTGAGTACCGAAGTTGAAGATATTGCCAACTTCCGCAGTCTTGACTTGTTCGAGTTCGTCGCGCGAAATACCGAGCTCTTTGACCGCGTCGTCTATGACTTCCTCGTTGATGGCAATGTTTTTGCCGCGGTGCAGGTAGATGATATCTTCCCCGGCATCACAAATAGTTTGGAATTCGTGACTGAATTTCGTAAATGCCCCACCGCTTGCAAAGGTCACGTACGTATCCGTACCGATACCGAGCCGGTCATACACCCGCTTATAGGCCTCAATCGTTTCATTGTAGTACGTTTCGAGGTCTTCGGCAGTCGCATGGAATGAGTACATGTCTTTCATGACGAACTCGCGGCCGCGCATGATTCCGCTTTTCGCTCGCAGCTCGTTACGCATCTTCGTCTGGAACTGGTACAGGCTGACTGGCAGGTCTTTGTAGCTCTGTATATACGAGTGCAGCATTTCGACGATAGGCTCTTCGTGGCTCCAGCCCAAACCCACGACCGTTTCGTCTTGCAGCTTGGTTTTGAACCAGATGTCGACTACCTCTTCGCTCCAACGGCCGGTCTTTTCCCAGACTTCCTGGCGCTGCAGGGCGGTCATAATCAGTTCGTTCGAATGAAGGGCGTTCATTTCTTCACGCACGATTTGCTTGATTTTTTCTACGACCTTAAGACCAAGTGGCAAGTACGCATAAGCTCCCGCCATCTCTTTGTAGACAAAGCCGGCACGGATAAGAAGCTGCGCGTTTTTTGCAACCTCGTCGGCGGGTGCGGTTTTGCTAGTTTTTGTAAAAAGCTGTGAAGATTTCATACTAGAGTATCCTGTTTAGAAGATTGTCGAGAATTAGAAAGAAATAGCTGCACCGCCACGCGGTGGCATAAAGCAAGGAGTGACGTTTTGGGTAACGTGGTTCATCGCCCCCAAGTATACCGCGCTTCCGGCCATTCTCCTAACCTTAACTCTTGGAACGCCCGTCATCTCTGTGCGTACAGAATACGGCGCCTTATGTTTACCGTTCACCATTTTCCATTTACCGTGCATTCACCGTAATCTGTTTACCATAAAGGACGCCCGCACCCTACTTCGCTAAAGCTACGCAGGGCACAGCGGTTAACGGTAAATGGATAACGCATGGTGAACGGTGAAAGGTAAACGGTAAACGAAGCTTATGTGACGAAGATGTAGAGTACGAGGAACGCCAAGCAGTTTTTAATGGCATGGATGAACATAGTCGGCAGTATGCTACCGGATTTTTCACGGATGTAACACAGCACCATACTGAGCGTAAACGTGTCGATGGCCGCAATCCACAGCAGCGGCTTGCCACTCCCGAATTCCAGGTGTGCCGTCGCGAACAAGGCGCTCGTCACCACTGCGGCGAGTATGAACCGGTATTTCCCTCGTAGGCCCGTAAAAATGAATCCGCGGAACACCGTCTCTTCGACTATCGGCGGCAGCACAACCAAGCTTACGAATGTCAGCAGCAACGGCACGGTACCACTGACATCTTTGAACCCGATGTCCTGCTCTTGGTTCACATTTATACCCGGCACAAACTTCGCCACAAAGTAGTACAACACCACGTATACGACGAAATACACCGCGAACCCGCCCAGCGCCCAGGCGACATACTCCCAGCGAAAGCGCGTCAGCCCTATCTGCGCCAGCCGCGCCTTGCGCCGGCGCACAAACCAAGCTATACCGCCGAATGTCAGCGCCTCGGCAAGCAGTATGAACAAGAACTGCATGGGTACCGTCGACAGCCAGTCGCTGGCCGCCGCACCCTTCAGGCCACGCCCGTCGGCTATGGCATACAGCACATAGGCGACCAGGAACTGCGACGCCAGGAACACGAATGCGGCGTAGGCTATGCCCACCCACGGCCCCCACGGCACTTTGGGAGGGCTTACCTGTCCGTCCTGTCGGCCAGACAGGCGGGGGGTTGAGGGCTTAGGGTTTAGTTCGCTCGTGTTTTGGCCGGACGCACCGTGAGTAGGTGTAGCATCGATGGCGACAGACGCGTTCACATTGCTACCAGCAGGCTTAGCCCTAAGCCCTAAACCCTCTACCCTATCGCTAGAAGAATCGTTTGACATCGACTATAGTCACCAAAAGTATAAGTACCATCAGCACCGCAAAGCCGGTCGCGTTTATCATTTCCTCGCGCTTGGCGCTCAGTGGCCGCTTTATACCGTGCGCAATCAGCGTAATCCATAGACGTCCGCCATCCAGCGCCGGTATGGGCAAGATGTTCATAATAGCCAGTGTCAGCGATATAACCGCCACGACCATCAGAATAAACCGGATGCCCAGCTCGGCACCGTATTTGAAGACAAAGAATATGCCGACCGGGCCCGAAACCTGGTTGCTCGCCTCGGTCTGTGCCGCCTGGCGCGCTTCTTTGTTGCCCGTCACACCCCCTGCTATGGTACCGCCGAGCCCGGCCACAGCCTTGCCGAGGCCCTGAAAGGTCAGCCCCGTCAACTGCACCATAGTCCCACCGGCGACTATCGGTGCCGACCACGTAGAGCGCACCACCGTCAGGCCGTCTTGTGCCGGGCTAGAGCCAACACCTAAGCGACCGATAGTCTTGCCTTGTTTTGCCGCGGCCGCAACTGTGGCGTCGGAATTCAACTGCACAGTTTTGGTGTACGTCTTACCATCGCGAGTAAACTGCACCAGCACCGTCTGTCCGGCGTATTTCTTCGTGACATCGCTCAGCTGGCTGGTTACGGAAAGTTCCGCAGGCTTGCTGCCCGCTAGGCCCACGGCAGTTATGACATCACCCTTTTGCAAACCGGCTTTCGCCGCCGGCGAATCTTTATCGACCGTCTCGATAGTGGTCGTAAACGTCGCCTTTCGCTGGTAGTGCGCGTCGCTGGCAACCGTAAACTGGTTGCCGACCAAGTGCGGCATGCCGATAAGTGCCAGCAGCAGGAACATCAGATACGCCACCACCAGGTTCATAAACACGCCGGCACCCATAATCTTAGTCTTAGTCCACAGGTCAGCCGCGCCGAAGCTGCCCTTCTGCGTGTCGCTGTCGTGCTCGCCCTTTAGCTTCACGAATCCGCCGAGCGGCAGCGCGTTTATAGTGAAATCCCAGCCGCCCTTCGTCTTGTGCTTGAACAGTCGCGGAGGGAAGAACAATCCGAACTCCTCGACATCCACCCCGCCCCGCTTCGCGGCTATAAAATGACCCCACTCGTGCACCATCACCAGGCCGATGAACAGTACCAGCCCCAAAACCAGCAAGAAAATTCCCATATCTCCATACAGTATAAAGGGCAAAGGGCAAAGGGCAAAGTCCGTCTGCAGAAAAGATGATGATTCTCAAGTATTTCTACAGCTTTAACTAGAGGAAAGGAAGTAGGGCAAAGGGCAAAGTTAGCTTAGTTTGGATATTAAGGTGGTGAGCATTTTTTGGACTTCGATGTCGAGCATCATAGCTGGCTCTATATCTATTTGCGAATACACACGCCTGGTGATTATTAGTTGCGTTTCGAGTTCGGCCGCCGAGCCTACGGCAATAGCGCAAAAATGCCGGTACTCTGCCCTGTTATTACGTCGGTATCCTTCGGCAATATTTGAGGGTATGGATGTAGCAGCCCTCGTCATCTGCGAAGCTAAGCCATAACTCTCGCTATCTGGCAGCTGAGCCACAGACTCATAGACCGCCTCAACCAAGTCTATGCCCTTTTGCCAAACAACCAAATCTTTGAATCCTGCCGCCATCAAAAAAACTCCTTGGTTTCCATTTATACACCAAGCAATACCCAGCGCAAAACAAACTTTGCCCTTTGCCCTCCTTACTTTTCCCTAGCTAAGCACCGAAGCGGCGGTGGCGCTGGGCGTAGGCGTCGAGCATGCGGTCGAGCTCGTCGACCGAGAAGTCGGGCCATTTGGTGTCGGTGAACATCAGTTCGCTGTAGGCAGATTCCCAGAGCATGAAGTTACTCAGGCGCTGTTCTCCAGAGGTACGGATAATGAGGTCGACTGGCGGTACGCCGTTCTTCTGCAGCCGCTCCGAAATCCGCTGGGGCGTCAGGTCGTCCGATGGCACACCGTCCGCCATCAGCTGCTTCATGGCGTCGACAATCTCTTCCTGGCCACCGTAGTCCAGGCAGAACAACAAAGTACCGCGGGTATTACTGGCCGTTTCGGCTTCGGCATTATGAATCGCCTTCAAGAGCGCCTTGCCTATCCGCAGCTTATTGCCGAGCACCCGCACCCGCACGCCGTGCCGTTTCAGATTGCCTAGTTCGTGTTTGAACACCCATAGGAACAGGCGCATCAGCTGCCGGACCTCGTCCTTCGAGCGGCTCCAGTTTTCGGTCGAAAACACATACAGCGACACGTACTCCACGCCCCGCTCCATGGCCGCGTCCAAAATTCGCTCGACGTTTCTGTACCCCGCCTTGTGCCCTTCGTAAATCGGCACGCCGTGCTCGCGCGCCCAGCGCCGGTTGCCGTCTAGAATCAGCCCGAGATGTTTCGGGACCTCTGCCGTGCTACTCATGCTTGCCTCGTTATTGAAAAATCTACCAGCTCGTGCAGCAATCGAGCAAAGTCTTTACTCCAGCCGCTCTCGCCAAGCACCTTCTGAGCCTCGGCAGCAGCTTGCGCTGTCGCCGCCTGCACCTGCGCTGTCGCGCCAGAATGTTCCAAAATAGTCCGTACCACTGCCAAATCTTCCTCGTCCGCTTTACTGCTACCCAGTATACTCCTTAGCCGTTTTACATCGCTAGCGGCAGCGTGCTGCAGCGCATACTGCACGAGCAACGTGTATTTGCCTTCGCGCACATCGTCCAGGTTCGGCTTACCCAACACCTTCGGGTCCGCGTATATGCCCAGATAATCGTCGTGCAGTTGGAACGCCACGCCCGCTGGCAGCCCGAACTGCCGGCACAGCTCCAAGTTTTCGGGCGTGCCCTTTCCGGCCAGCGCAAACCCGCACTGCATGGGGTTTATAAAGGTATAGTAACTGCTTTTGCACTCGTATTTGCGCATAATGTCAGCCTCGGATACACTACGCCCAATCTGCTGGTGCATGTCGTCTATCTGGCCGATTCCGGTCGTTACGATGTTTGTATGTAGCAGCCGAAATGTCTGGTTCACCGCCTCGCTACTTACGGCGATATCGGCCACGACCAAGTTCGCCATATGCTGTGCCAGTTCACCGACATTTACCGCCATCATCTGCGCTTCGTGCAGCCCAACCTTCGGCTCCCTCTGTTGCAAATACAGTTCGTGCACAGTAGGTTCGCCGCGCCGTAGCACCGATTTGTCCATCACATCGTCGATTATCAGCAGATAGTTCTGCATCAGCTCCAGCGCCACACCCAGTTTGATGCCAGGCTCTGCTAGATGCGTCCCCGCCGCCTCATCATACGTAGCCGCCGCCAGCGACCCCCGCACCCGCTTCCCTCCGCGCGTGCTGTAATCTTCGAGATACTGCAGCGCCGCCCGCGCCGGTTCAGAAAGCCCCACACCCAACTGTTTCGGAAATTCTTGGAATGTTTCACTAAGTGCCACATTAATGGCTTCGCGGTATTCTTTTAGTCCTTCCAACGTCTGAGCACTCATTATCTATAGTATACCTTAGAGCAGAGTTATCAGAGCAGAGAGCAGAGTGACGCAGGAGAGCAAAAGAGCAGAGTTAGGGCTTCAATTTCTTAATCAGAGAGCTGAGCATCTTTTGTACTTCGTCATTCAAGTCAAGAGAGGCATCGACATCGACAGTAGGATAGATTCGCCTTGTTATTATAAGTTGCGTCTCCAATTCTGCCGCAGAACCAAGCGCAATTCCGCAAAAGTGATGAAATTCCTTCTTGTTATTCCGCCTGTAACCTTCGGCAATATTTGAAGGCACAGAAACCGCCGCCCGCTTCATTTGAGAGCAGAGTCCGTATTGTTCGTTGACGGGCAATTGACTACATACCCCATAAACCAACTCAGTCAAATCAATGCCCTTCTGCCATACCTGCAAATCTTTGAACCCAGCCACTACTGTCTCGTCTGCCCTTCTGAGCTCTACCCCACCGTACCGCTTCCTAATGTTCTACTCTGCTCTCTGCTCTCTGCTCTGATAACTCTGCCCTTTTATACCGTCATTATGTCGGCTTCTTTAGCCTTGGTAGCAGCCTCAATCTGTGAGGTCATACCCTTCAGTGCGTCTTCGACTTGTTGCTGCAGGCGCTTGGCGTCATCTTCGCCGATTTCTTTGTCCTTCTTGGCCTTGTCTATGGCGTCGAGCGCTTCGCGGCGCACATTGCGCAGCGCAATCATAGCGTCCTCTTGTTTGCCGCCCAGTTGCTTGACGAGGTCGCGGCGACGCTCTTCGTTCAGCGGTGGCACTGGCACACGTACGACTCGGCCGTCATCACTCGGGTTAAAACCGAGATTTGGATTATCGCGAATGGCGCTGGCTATGGCCTGGATGTTACTAGGGTCAAACGGCGTAATCTGCAGCAACTGCGCTTCGGGCGCAGTCACATTTGCTACCTGGTTCAGCGGCATGGGCTGGCCGTAGGCTTGCACCATGACGCCGTCGAGCATGCTGGCGCTAGCCCGGCCCGTCCGCAGCGTCTTCAACTGCTCTTCATAATGCTCGTAGGCCCCCTCCAACTTTTTCTGCGCGTCACTAACAACTTGGCTTGGGTTCATAAGTACTCCTTATTTTCTGTAGCTATTATACAAGAACCGTTACTTTTTCGGGCGCCCCAGACGAAACTACACAAAAGGATTGACGATGGTCAGGGAGCCGAAGGTTTGGCCGGGCTGGAGGTCTTCGCTGTAGAGTGTGGTGCAGCCGAGGTCGAGGGCGGCCTGGACTATGAGCGCGTCATAGAAGCTCAGCGAATATTTTTGGTGGAGTTCGAGCGTACGCAGGTAGAAATCAACAGACGGGGTATGTGCCAGCAAAGGAGCCAGAAACTCAGAGACTATAGTACCTACCGTTTCTGCAGGAAGCATCTTGTCGGTTTTGGTACGCATGACATTACAGAACTCACCGACGACTTGGCTACTGATGCACGGTTTTTCATGTGCGATTGCCTTACGTACGAGCTCTTCGGCCACGTGCTGCTTTGAGCTTTCGCGGTGGTCGTGCATATAGACCAGTACATTCGTGTCGAGAAAAACTTTCACAAGAGATACTACCGTTGGTTCATTTCTTCACGGGTGTATTTTCGGTCGAGCTTGAAGCCTTTGGTCAGCCGCAAAGACCGCTCAAGGTTACCAAGCAGCTCGGTGCGGCGGGCAGCCTCCTGCTTCGCCACATATGCGGCGCTCCACTCACGGACAAGGTCGTTGAATGTGGTTTTTTGCACTTCCGCGATGCGGCGGACGGCTTCGAGCTGGTCTTCGGGCATGGAGATGGTGACGTTTTTCATACATACCAGTGTACACGAGTATGTGTACACTGTCAAGAAAATGAGGGTGCCCAACGAGATATTATTGACTAGTCTAAATACTGATGTTATAATAAAGAAATGAATCACAACAGGGCAATCGCATATGAAAAGGGCTTCCGCCAGGAAGCCCTTTTCTTTTTCCGCTATGCTAGGAGCTGTAACACAAACAAGGAACACATATGCCTCACCAACCGCTCGCCCAACACTTC
>JBDHUJ010000022.1:0-29606 GCA_039809105.1 Saccharimonadales bacterium (SeqCode) | reverse complement strand
GGAAGCCCCCGCGAGAACAGCGGTCAAGCAACCACCTGCTGGGCTGGTGGAAGCGGCAGCGGAAAACGGTGTTCTAGGGTGGGGGGCTTAAGTTAACGGCAGTGAGCTTTAGGGGGAGGGAAACTATTGAGCGCAGCGAACAAGCCGATAGGCGAGCTTTAGGGGGAGGGAGACTTGTTCCGAATTCACTTCGGAACAAGTTGGGAGGGGCGAGCCCCTTCCTCAATCATGTAGGGTCGCCGAAGTTCAGTTCATCATAGAGGTCAGTAAACATATCGTGGTCATAATAACTCGCGCCGTAATGAGCCTTGACGATTGTCCGGTCCTTGGTACGCACCAGGAACGTTGCCGGTACCAAAAAATTATCCCCCTCCATTTTTCCCTGCTTGAAGCCATGCTTGCCGACGCTCTCCAGCCACACGGGCAGCGTTTTTATTTGCCCGAGCCAGAAGATTTTCTTCGACGACCGAACGCCGTATAGTTTGTAAAACCGCTTCGCGAGGTCGGGGATAATGGGAAATGGCGGCCGCAGCTTGTGCCGTTCGTAAATGTTTTTGATAATCTCGCCCGGCTCGCTCTGCACGAACACCACCACATCGCACCCGCTTTGCTGCAACAGTGGATACTCCACCGCCAACCGGTGAATAGCCAGATTGCAGTACGGACAGCCAGCGTAGCGCATAAACGCTACCAGCACATACTCGCCCTGGAACCCATGCAGGTCGACCTTCTTGCCGTACACATCACGAGCGGCGAACGACGGCGCCACCTGGCCAGGCCGCAAGAGTTTACGGACCGTCTCGAGAGCCTTTTTGCCAGTGGGGAATTTCGCTGCAGTAATACTGCCAGTATACTCCGACCAGTGTCAGGAGAGGGCGTCTTTTTGAACCACAGCCACTTTTCCGTAAGGCAGGGGTCGCCTCGCGGAGGCAGGAGCGAAGCTACTGGCGAAGCACCCCTGGCGTCGGAAAGGTTGCTGTGGTTCAGGATGTCTTTACGCGGCTTCGTGGCCGGTAGCCTGGTTGATACGGGTCGAAGAATCGGCCTTGTTGGCGCCACCCACACCGAAGACCATGGCGATGTCGTACTGGCGGCAGATATCGCCCTCGGGAATCGCCTTTTCGCTGTCGCGGTCGCCGCCGTTCGCAAAAATAAGCTCATCGCCAGGGTGCTGTATGGCAATCATTTCGAGCGTCTTGATAACCGGCGGGTCTTCGTCTACCGACAGTACCGATTCGTCAACACCTTTGAGTGCGCGCAGGAGCCGCAGGCGGTTTTTTTCGTCCAGAATGATTTTGCCTTTTTTGAGCAGTTGTTGTTTGTCGTTGTTGACGATGACGATGAGTTTGTCGCCCAGTGCGCGCGCCGCCTCTATCATGTCGAGATGGCCGCCGTGCAACGGGTTAAAATAGCCGCTTACTATCACTACCTTCATGCGTTACCTTGTTCGTCTTTCCTTTAACCGGCAGTAGGGGGGCTCCGTATTTTGCTGCCCGGTACTTGCCGACACCCCTGCTGGAGGTTTGCCCGGATTCACGCTGTTTAGTCTAGCATGGATTTGACATGGTCGCTATGGAGCGGTAGTGTGGAGATAGCCTATTTGGCTCACGTTTACGTAAGCAAAGGAGTAATCCCCGTGGACGACAGCAACATTTCTAGTATCTTCAAGGCGTACGATGTACGCGGAAAAGTCGGTAGTGAGCTCACTGCCGATGTCGCCGAGCGAATCGGCAAGGCCCTGGCAGATTGGCTGCCAAACGAGGGCAGTGTGGCCGTTGGACGCGACATGCGGCCGGATTCGGCAGAACTGGCCGATGCGGTCATACAGGGCCTGACCGGACAAGGCCGCGACGTCATAGACATCGGCGAAGTCACCAGCGACATGATTTATTTCGCGGTGGGCAGCCTGAAGCTAGCCGGTGGCGCCATGGTCACCGCCAGCCACAACCCGGGTGAATACAACGGCATAAAACTGTGCCGCGAAGAAGCCCGGCCCATCGGCCTGGAGAGCGGCTTGGCAGACATACGCGATGCGGTCATCGCCGGCACGTTCAAAGACGCGGCGGCCACACCGGGCAGTGTCGAACAGCAAGATGTCGCCGAAGATTGGGTGCAGCACACCTTATCGTTCATCGATACCGGCAAACTCAAACCGCTCAAACTGGCTGTTGACGCCGGCAACGGCATGGCCGGCAAAATCTTCCCTGAACTTGAACCGTACGTCCCCTGGGAAGTCACCGAACTGTATTTCGAACTCGACGGCACATTCCCGAACCACGAAGCCAACCCGTTGAAGTTCGAGACACTGGCCGACCTTATCGCGAAAATCAAAGCCGAAAAGCTCGACGGCGGCATTGCCTTCGACGGTGACGGCGACCGCGCATTCCTGGTCGACGAAACCGGCACGGTGCTGACCGGCGGCGTGATGTCGACCATCATGGCGGACTATTTCCTGCGCTTGCACCCTGGTTCGCACATCATTTATGACGCACGCAACAGCCGCAGCGTCGTAAAAGTCATCGAAGAGCAAGGCGGCACGCCGTACCGCAGCAAGGTGGGCCATGCCAACATCAAAGCCGACATGCGAGAGAAGAATGCGCCGTTCGGTGGTGAAGCCAGTGGGCACTTTTACTTCCGCGACAACTGGTACGCCGACAGCGGGCTTATCGGTGCTGTTATCGGCCTGTACGCCGCGGGGCTGACCGGCAAGAAGCTGTCGGAACTGCGTGAAGCCTATACGTTCTATGCCGCCATCCCGGAAACGAACTTCGTGGTCGAAGATAAAGACACCGTATTGGAGCAAATCAAGACCGCCTTCCCCGATGCCGAAGTCGACACGCTCGACGGCATCACGCTAGACCTGGGCAACGAGGCGTGGCTGAACGTGCGAGCCAGCAACACCGAACCGGTGCTGCGGCTGAACGCCGAAGCAAAAACCCAGGCCGAACTCGACGAAGTCGTCCAAAAAGTAACCGCCATCATCTCAAGCAAATGAGCCGGGTACTTGTAACCGGTGGCGCGGGCTATATAGGCTCGCACACCGTCGTCGAACTCTTGGCGGCCGGGCACGATGCGGTCGTGGCCGATAACCTTTCGAACAGTTCGGCGGAATCGCTCAAGCGAGTCGAAGAAATCAGCGGCAAGGCGGTCACTTTTTACGAGACAGACTTGTGTGACAAACCAGCCTTGGAGAAGATTTTCGATACCGAACGCTTTGACGCGGTCATCCACTTCGCCGGCCTGAAGGCCGTCGGCGAATCGGTCGTCAAACCGCTACAGTACTACCGCAACAACATCGATTCGACACTCACGCTGTGTGAAGTCATGCGGGCACACGATGTCAAAAAGCTCATTTTCAGCTCGTCTGCCACCGTTTACGGCGACCCGGAGACACTGCCTATCAAAGAAACAGCTCGAGCTGGCGTCGGGCTGACGAATCCCTACGGCCAAACCAAATATATGATTGAGCAGATACTGCACGACTTGGCCGCGTCGGACGACAGCTGGGACGTTACCATCCTGCGCTACTTCAACCCGGTCGGGGCACACCCCAGCGGGCTCATCGGCGAAGACCCGAACGGTATACCGAACAACCTATTGCCGTTTGTAGCCCAAGTCGCGGTTGGGCGGCGTGAGAAGCTGAACATTTATGGCAACGATTACGATACACCGGACGGCACCGGTGTGCGTGATTACATACATGTCGTCGACCTAGCGAAGGGCCACGTAGCCGCTCTGGAGCACCTCGGCGAGCCCGAGGCATACAATGTCTACAACCTGGGAAGTGGCACCGGCGCATCGGTGCTGGCTATGGTGAAGCTATTTGAAAAAGTATCAGGCAAACCGATTCCGTACGAGATTGTCGCGCGGCGACCGGGCGACATCGCCAGCTGCTTCGCAGACGCCTCGAAAGCTGCCGACGAGCTCGGCTGGCACACAGAACTCAGCCTGGAAGATGCTTGCCGCGACACCTGGAACTGGCAGTCAAAAAACCCGAACGGATATAGTAAAAAGGAGAATTCATGAAACTTTTAGTCACCGGCGGCGCCGGATTCATCGGCAGCAACTTTGTGCACTATACGGTCAAAAACCGGCCGGAGTACGAAGTCACGGTCATCGATGCGCTGACGTATGCTGGCAACACCGCGAACCTTGAATCAATCACAGACAAGATTACGTTTGTCGAGGGCAACATCTGCGACGCGGAACTCATGGACAAGCTGGTCGGCGAAACCGACATCGTCGTGCACTTTGCCGCCGAAAGCCACAATGACAACTCGCTCAAAAATCCGTGGCCGTTCGTCGAAACCAACATCGTGGGCACTTACACGATTTTGGAAGCCGTGCGCAAGCATGACAAGCGCCTGCACCACATTTCCACCGACGAAGTCTTCGGCGACTTGGAGCTCGACGACCCGGACCGGTTCAAAGAGACCACGCCGTACAATCCTTCGAGCCCCTACTCTTCTACCAAAGCCGGCAGCGACCACCTGGTGCGGGCGTGGGTGCGCAGTTTCGGCGTCAAAGCAACCATCAGCAACTGCTCAAATAACTACGGTCCGTACCAACACATCGAAAAATTCATTCCGCGGCAGATTACGAACATCCTCAGCGACATCAAACCGAAACTGTACGGTACTGGCGAGCAAGTCCGCGACTGGATTCATGTGGACGACCACAACGAAGCAGTACATTTGATTCTAGATAAAAGCCCGATTGGCGAAACCTGGATTATCGGTGCTGACAACGACCACGTGAACAACAGGCAAGTCATAGAGCTGATACTCGAACTTATGGGTAAGGATCCGAAAGATTACGACCACGTAAACGACCGGCCCGGCCACGACATGCGCTATGCCATGGACAGTTCCAAACTGCGCAATGAACTCGGCTGGCAACCACGCTACACCGACAACAACGGCATGCGCGAAGGCCTAAAGGCGACCATCGCCTGGTACACCCAGAACCGCGCCTGGTGGGAAGCCCAAAAACAAGCCGTCGAAGCCGCCTACGCAAAGCAAGGACAGTAAATGAAGTTCAAATTTGTCTGCCTTAACCTGTGGTTCGGAGGAATCCTGCTCGACAATGTACTGGATTTCCTGAAGCAGCAAGATGCAGATGTAGTCGTACTCCAGGAAGTATTCCAGAGTGACGACAACGCACTGCCAGCCCACTACCGCACGCTTGAGGCGCTTAACGAAAGGTTAAATTACCCCTACCAAGACTTTGCACCCGCAGTTCTCGATGCCTACCCATGGGGCAAAATACCGAATGGCAATGCTGTTCTCTCACGTTTTCCCATCAAGAATCGGTCCGTCACTTTCTTCGACCAAGAGTATGACGTCAATGACCCACGTGCCCCTTTCGACCCCGCAGGCTTCCCGACCACACCGCGGAATCTCCAGCGTGTCGTGCTCGAAACAGACGCAGGTGAACTTAACATCTTTAATCTGCAAGGCGTTTGGGATCTGGACGGCGACAACCCCAGCCCACAACGACAGAAGATGAGCCAAACCATCATTGAGCAGACAACCGGAAAACAACACGTTATCGTCGCTGGCGACACGAACGCAAAATATACGAATCCGGTCATGCGTAGATTGGAAGAAAGCCTTACGAACGTCTTCGGCGACTCGCTTACGACGTCATTCAATATGCGCCGCAAGAGTGACCCCGGGTACGCCACAGCGGTCGTCGACATGATTTACGCTAGCAAGGACCTAGTTATCGTTGACCGCAACTGCCCGGACGTCGATGTATCCGACCACTTGCCACTCGTCGCTACTTTTGAACTTCCACGAGGAGCGGTGTCATAATGGAAATGAATTTCTGCCGCCGCTGCGGAAAACCACTCAGCAAAGTATCTGACAACGCGTATACTTGCTCAAGCGGCCATACTCTCTATACCAACCCTTTGCCGTCGGTAGGCATATTCTTCATCACACCGAATCTTGACGTAATATTGTCGGTTCGTGGCCTTGAGCCACACAAAGGCATGCTTGATGCATTCGGAGGTCTGGTGGATTACGGTGACGAAAGTTTAGAAGCAGCCGCAAATCGAGAGTTACAAGAAGAGCTTTCGCTCACGCCAGACGAATACGAACCACTTGTCTATCTTACAAGCCTAGCCACTCCCTATGAATATAAGAGTGAAACGTTTCACCTCATCAGTTCCCTTTATTATTCCCGGCTCAAGACCGACCGGTCGCTTACACCGTCGGACGACGTGGCCGCGATTCAGAAAGTCGGGCTTCACGAAGTGGACATGAATCAATTACACGCCGAGGATATACGGCTAGGTATAAAAGCCCTGCAAACTAAGTTTCCAAAGGAGGAGAATTAATGGCAGTACCCACAACCGAAGTCACCGCGCAAAAGACGGACATACCAGGCCTGCTTATTTTTACCGTAACCGCCGTCCGCGATGACCGCGGCTATTACCAGGAAACATACCAGAAGCAAAAGCTGGTAGCAGCCGGCATGCCGGACAGTTTCAGCGTGGTGCAGACCAGCACGTCATACAACAGAACAGCCGGTGTTACCCGCGGCTTCCACGCCGAGCCGTGGGACAAATACCTGACCGTCCTGAAGGGCCGGGTGTTCGCAGCGTTCGTCGACCTGCGCCAGGGCGATAGTTTCGGCAAAACGGTAACAGTAGAAGTCAAGCCAGAGACAGCCGTGTATTTGCCAAAGGGCGTCGGCAACTCGTTCCAAACCCTAGAGGACGACACATTCTACCTATACAGCGTGAACGCGCACTGGAGCGCCGAGCTGTATGACGAGTACTGCTTTGCGAACCTTGCCGACCCGGCCATCGGCATCGATTGGCCCATCCCGCTCGACCAGGCCGTGATGTCGGAACGCGACCGCAACCACCCGTTACTTACAGATGCAAAGAGGTTTGAACACCATGGATGATTCGAAATTTGTCATAATCGGAGCGAACGGGCAGCTCGGTACAGCACTACGAGCACAGTATCCGAACGCACGTGCGGTCGCTTCGACAGAGCTGGATATTACCGACCGGCAAGCCGTCGAGGCGTTTGATTGGACCGGCGTCACGCACATTTTGAACGCCGCCGCCTACACCAACGTCGATGGCGCCGAATCGCCCGAAGGCCGCCGCGCCGCTTGGGCCATAAACGCCGACGCCGTTGCCAACCTCGTCGCAGTCGCAGCACAATTCGACGCCGTGCTGGTACACGTTTCGACCGACTATGTGTTCGATGGCACCGAACCGAACCACACAGAAGACGAAGGTTTTTCGCCGCTCTCGGTCTACGGCGCCAGCAAAGCAGCCGGGGACTTGGCCGTCTCACTCGCACCGAAGTTTTACATTCTGCGCACCACGTGGGTTATCGGCGAGGGTAAGAACTTCGTCCGCACGATGCTGGACCTGGGCGAAAAAGGCGTTTCGCCGACGGTTGTCGCCGACCAAGTTGGGCGGCTGACCTTCACGAGCGAGTTAGTCCGCATCGTCGACCACTTACTTACCACGAACGCACCGTTTGGCACCTACAACGCCACGAACGACGGCGAACCGGCTAGCTGGGCAGACATTACTCGCGAAATTTTCGAAGCTGGAGGATATGACAACCTGACCGTTAGCGATACGACGACCGCCGAATATTTCGCGGGCAAAGAAGGCATCGCCCCGCGCCCACTAAACAGCGTCATGAATTTAGACAAACTACACGCCACCGGCTTCACCAGCCGCGACTGGCACGATGACTTAAAAGACTACATTGCAAAGGAGCAAGCATAATGAAATCCCCTGTCATCCTGAACTTGATTCAGGATCCACGCTTTTGTGATTTTTCTGGATTCCGGGTCAAGCCCGGAATGACAACTCAGGAAAGGAGTTCCAAATGAAAGGTATTATTTTAGCTGGCGGCTCAGGTACCCGTCTCTACCCCATTACGAAAGGCATTTCGAAACAGCTGATGCCCATTTACGACAAGCCGATGATTTACTACCCGCTGAGCACGCTCATGATGGCCAGTATCCGCGAAATCCTCATCATTACCACGCCGGAAGATTCCGATAGTTTCCAGCGCCTCCTCGGTGACGGTTCGCAACTCGGCTGCAAGTTCGAATACGCTGTACAGCCTTCGCCTGACGGCCTGGCACAGGCCTTCATCATCGGCGAAGAATTCATCGGTGACGATAAAGTCGCACTTGTACTGGGCGACAACATTTTCTACGGCCACGGCTTCGGCAACAGCCTGAAGCGCTGCGTCAACCCAGACGGCGGCATCGTCTTCGCCTACCAGGTATCCGACCCGGAGCGCTACGGCGTCGTGGAGTTCGACGAAAACCGCCAGGCCATTTCCATCGCCGAAAAGCCAGCCGAGCCCAAGAGCAATTTCGCCGTCGTCGGGCTGTATTTCTACGACAACAGCGTCATTGACATCGCAAAGAGCGTCCAGCCAAGTGACCGTGGCGAGCTGGAAATAACTGCCGTCAACGAAGTCTACCTGGCCAGCGGCAAGCTCAAAGTCCAGACCATGGGCCGCGGCAGCGCCTGGCTCGACACCGGCACGTTCGCCAGCATGAACCAGGCCAGCCAGTTCGTAGAAGTCATCGAGCAGCGCACCGGCTACAAAATCGGCTGCATCGAAGAAGTCGCTTTCCAGGAAGGCTTCATCAACGCCGACCAACTTCGCGCCCTCGCCGAACCCCTCAAAAAATCCGGATATGGGAGCTACTTGTTAGAATTAGTAAGATGAAAGCACTACTCCACGGAGACTCTACTTTCGCCCAGCTTTTTCGCTATGCCTTTGTGGCTGGCTTTGGGTTAGTCGTAGATTTTGGTACAGTTATCTTCACTAAGCAGGCCCTACACTTCCATTACCTTGTTGCCGCTATATGTGGATTCATGCTTGGGCTTGTCGTGACGTACATACTTAGTAATATGGTCGTGTTCGGGGCGCCAAAAGGCAACAAGACAAAGCTATTTCTACTCTTTGGATTAGTCGGGCTTGTCGGGTTAGGGATTCTGAGCGTTCTCATGTGGTTATTCACCGGGATACTAGGAGTCAACTACATCGTCTCGAAAGCGTTAGCAACTGTGGTCGTGTTCTTGTGGAACTTTTTCGCCCGCAAAAGTCTCTACCGAGACGACGTCAAAGATTTGCCCTACGAACTGTAGACGCTTTGCGCAAAACGAACCGCTGCCTCGACACGCTTTGCATTACCTTCAGGTGCTGGACGCATCTCAATCGAGACGAACTTATCGTAGCCAATAGTACGTAAAGCATCTGCCGCTTCAGCATGCTTTACATCTTCCCTGTCTTCAACCGCATCAAGCATTGGCGAGCTGATATGGAAGTGCTGGAGCACTGGTGCTGCGTCGACTATAGACTTCGTCAGGTCGTCGCCCGCCAGAGTCATGCAGGCAATGTCGAGGTGCAAGCCGAAGCCAGGTGTCGCAACCTGCTGCACGATATCGATTCCCTGCTGCGCAGTGGTTACGAAATCACACGCGTACTGCGGTGCATTTGGTTCTATACAAAACTGTACGCCGTTTTCGGCTGCCACCGTACCTAAGCCACCGAAAAAGTCCGCGGCAATGCCGTTCGCATCCGCGTCGCTCATGTCACCACGCTGGCGGTTCTTGGGTGAGCCGAAAACCATGACGCCCGCGCCCATTTTGCCTGCCAGTCCTATAAAATCTTTCAGGTACGCACTCGTGTCGTTGCGGTTCGTTTCGCTTTCGAAAATCTTCAGGTCCGGCCGTGTAAACAACATGGATTGGAACGCGACAATCTCTATGCCATATGATTTCCAGAAGTCTCTGTATGCCTGTATTTCTTCGTCAGACGCCTGGGTAGGGTCCTGCCACTTTTTTGTTGGCGCCACTTCTATGTACTTCACGCCCAAATCGCGCAAGAGTGCGGCTACTTCAGGTTCTTCTTCGTTGGTCCACGCAATGTTCGATACGGCTAATTTCATCCTTTGTTCTCTGCTTTCGTGACAAATGTCTTAATGTCATCGAGCTCCTGTTGTTTGGAGTATAAATACCCATCGCGCCCCCCAAAGACGGCTGCATATTTTGAGCGAAAATCGTAGGAGCCTGCGTTTACGCCTTCTGGTTCGTTGGTAAAGTCCATGTCGAAACAATATTTAGCGATTTCGTCGGTACGGACTGGTTCGGTAGCCAGGTTTACTAACTTCAGGTTGTTCTCGAGCGCCATCTGTATGTCCTTCCAGATGTAGTCGAGGTTGTAATACTGGAACGAACCGGCATGGTGTATCCGGTCGACATTGTTATCGTTTAGCAGGTCGAAAATGACGTTCTTTTTCAGGCCATCGCCAAATAGCCCGGGCAAACGCACAATAAGCCCGTCGAGGTTTTCACGCACGAACTGCTCTAGGTAGTATCGGTTCGAGCCATAGGCATGCAGACCTTCGGTGTCGATAGGCGTGTCTTCGTCAACATCGACTGGCGTCTTGTATACGTCGACGGTAGAAATAAGCACGAACTGCTTGGCTTTGACGGTCTTCAGATGGTCAATCAGACTCTGGATTTCAGCTAAATCTTTTTCCGGCTCTTGGTTTATGCGCCACTTTTCCGCTCGCGCGCCGGCACTGACAATAAGGTCGTATCCTTTGCCCTCTATGTCCTGGATGTTGGACGAATTGTATAAATCGTTGAAATTATACTGAGCCGCCAGGTTCGAACCGACAAACCCCGTGTAACCTATAAGTGCCGTCTTCATATCGCTTCCTTACCTCAGTCTTTCAGTATAACGGATATGGCATGAATATGCAGCCAGCTTAATCTGGACATTTTTTAGACGAAGCATCATCGTGTACTATATAGTACATATGTCTGTGAAAAAAGTTTCCGTAGCGAACCCTAGCTTCTCGTTGCGGTCCGTCGTGTTTGATGCACTACTACTGTTCGTATCATTCTCGATATCGTTCAATGCACGTTTTGTTTTGAGACTCCTCCCGCACGGCGAACACTATGGCATAGAGGGGGTTGCCAACATGTACCCCGAGGCAAACTACCTCCTCATTTTGCTCGTTTGTGCTACGACCCTCGGTATTTTCTGGCTGCTCAAAAAAATCCAAAGACAGTCGAGTACTTGGTTCAGGGTTTCCATAATAACCCTGTTCTGTATATCGCTTACGGTAGGCGTCATAGCACCTTCCGTATCCCGCTACGAGCACAATATTGACACATTTCACAACGGCGAGCAGCTCGGACCAGCCCTCGGGATGACTCAAGGTAAAACACCGTATAAAGACATGTACATATTGCACGGAGCGGGCGAGGACGCCATAACTCCGTGGCTTTCGTTCAAGTTATTTGGCAAGAGTATCGGCTCATACTACTTGCTCCCCGCCTTATTGCAAATAGCTTCAGCGGGACTTTTCCTCTATCTTATCCATAAGCTCTTCTCGCGAGACACAGAATTCCTACTGGTTTCGCTCTGGTTCATGCTGAATACATACGGTGGCTTTTACGTAGTACACGATATATTCGTTTGGATTACACTACTGCTTATCTATAAGGCAGTAAGAACCCATCGATTCAAGGCATCACTCCTAATCCCTATGGGTGGGCTTGCCTCTTTGGCGCTTTTTTATTCTTTTGACCGCGGTTTATTTCTGGGGTTACTACTGACGCTGTTTACGGCGTTCGTATTGTTCTTCAGGGTGGATGGCCCAAGTGGGTCATTGTACGTTTTTAGCCCCAAGACGTATGCAAAACGACTCAAAGCAATAGCATGCATGTGGGGCGGCTATGTGTTGGGGGTACTTCTTTTCACGATAGTATTCAGGCCGTCCGGATTTGCAGCATTTATCAAAATGAATGCTGAGGTTTTGCGCTACCAAGGCCTTATGTTCAATACACCCTTCCCGCCACTGAGTTCTGAGGGCCTACTTTACTGGCTCCCCGTCTTCGCTATCATAGCCGTGGCACTAGTGCTGGCTCGTCGGTGGCGACAACAAAAAACTGCATGGTCAGTATCATTCGTGTTCGGCTTAGTTTTGGCCGTCACTAGCATTATCATGTTCAGGGCGGCCACTGGCCGGCCGGACCTTGGACATATCGCCTATGCGAGTTCGTTGGTTTTCCTAGCTGTCTTCTACACTCTATTCGAAGTCGTACGAGACAAGGACAAACCATATTCCAGACTCGATAATTTGCACTACTACTTAGCTCAGGTATGGCCACTAGTTGCAGTACTGGTGCTTATGTTCCTTCCACCCGCAATCGACTACTACCGGCTAGCACAAATGAATCAGACGTCGCTACATAACTTGAAGATTATGGTAAAGGCGCCCACAGAGCCGGATGGCTTTTGGTACAGCCGCAATGTACAAGAAATTACGGACGCTGTTAAGCGCAACACAAACCAGAACGACTACTTTTATGTATTTTCCTCCGACCCGGCGTTCTATTACACGACCGGTCTGCGCAACTCGACAAATTTCTACATATCCTGGTTTGCCGACCCTGCACCGCTAGAAGACCAGATGCTTAGCGAGCTCAAAGCCAATCCCCCGAAGGTCGTCCTCTACCAATCCGGCACAGATTACGACCGACCTGAGTTCATACCGATGTCACAGCGCCTGCCCAAAATAAACACGTGGCTCTTATCTGAATATACGAAGCAGGTACCTATTGGTGATACCGGTGCTGTGTTGCTTATGAAGAACTAACTACTCTTTACGCCCGGTGGTTTTTTCCTGAAGCCTCCTGCGACGACTTGCCTCGATTGCGCATACGCACGCCTTGCCGGCTCTACGGCCCGCCAACTCTTGGAAGACTTTATGGCGTCAAGCTCAGCCTGAAGCCTCTCAATTGCATGAAGTAACTCTCGCTCACCCATTGGCGCCCCCATGTCTGGCAGGCTTGCGAGCTGTTTCTTCTTGTTTAGTCTTTTTGGCTTACGTAAGCTTACATAAAATTCTAGTTCATTCTGTGCCGTATCCACAAAATCCAGTACTTCAAGGTCAATGAGACCGTGCAGCATAAGACGCCTCAGAATATTGAAGAACGATTGCGGCGTAAAGACATAGCCATGACAGTCGATATACTCGTGAGGTTTAAGGTTGAGCTCTACGCGACGAATCGCCTCGTTGAGGTTCCATTGCTTCGACTCGTCAAAATGCCCGACTGTGTCAGCCCATGCTTCCACGGCCGTAACCTCCCTGTACTCGGAAGCTGAGTCGTAGATCATTGCGGAAGTAAATCTACTGGTATTGTCATAGTATGCCCCGATAACCTCAGACGGTCTCGATAGCTCTCGGCTGATATCGAACGAGTACCGCTTGTCTGGTATGACCAATGATAGAATTCCGCCGGGCTTAAGAATGTGCGTAATATCCTGTAGCCAACGCACAATGTCAGGAATGTGTTCAATGACATGTGACGCTACTATGAAATCGAACTTCTTGCCCTTTACCACCCGTCGAAGTGTCGATGCACCGACCACATAATCAACCTCTACTATCGAGTTCACATCGAACGGATGGCCGGTATACTTCTTCTTCAAGTCCTGCGTCGACATATGGTCGACGTAGTAGACTTTAGCTTCGTCCTTTTCGACTATAGGAGAATACAGAGGGCCAAGCTCAAGTCCAACACCCTCTTTTAGGTTGATTCGCTTTAAGACCTTTCGCTTGCGGTCCACCACACAACTCCTTCCTCGCGCCCCCTATTATTTCTTTGGTCTATACTGCCTTCTGGCCGCCTTGAAAAGTATGCCAAGTACGTGTAAGTTGCCCTTTACGGGACTGATTTTAGTGGGGGTTTTGCCCTTTTTGGGATATGCGCGGGTCACGGGTGTTTCAGTAAGCTTGAACCGCTTCGAGCGCGCACTTTCAACCGCAAGGTGATAATGCAACTCATATGTCTGAAAAACATCCCGAAAGACAGACATCTCTTGGTCCGTTAGGAGGTCAGCGCTGTATGCTCTAAAGCCATTGGTCGTATCAGTATGGCGGTGTCGTGACGCAACACTGAGAAGAGGAGCATGGATAAAGTGAACGGCAAGGTGGCGTTCGAGAGGCGTATTTATAGCCTTGCCCCCTGGTATATAACGCGAACCTTGGATATGATCATAGCCTTCATCAAGTAGCTTTATGAAATTGGGTATGGCAGATATGTCGTCTTTTCCGTTCCCGTCGACCACAATTACCCCTTCGTAACCTTCACTCATGGTATATGCAAAAGCCATGCGCATCTGCGCGCTCAGCTTGCCGGGCCCAGTTTTCGTTAGAAGCGCCCGAACGTCAACCGTCCTTAAAAAATCAGGCTCAAGCGAGCCGTCTTTACTTCCTCCGTCGGCAACTATGATATCAATAGCGCTAGCATATTGCTTCATCCGTTTCAGCTGGTTCTGAATTCGTTCGCCCTCATTTATAACGAATACGCAGACAGCGTACCTGTTTCTCTTCTTGAAGAACTCTTTTGCCTTAAAATCGGGAAATTCCCACATAGGCTTGCTTTTTCGGATTACATCTTGGGTTTTCATGCTTATCTACTTAGTGACATTTCTGCGCGTCTCATCCGCAATACTTATAGTACTACTGAGCTCCTGCATGATATGATACGGCGGCTCTTGCTGTGTCTCGCTTAAAATCTTACCGATATACTCCGACAGCACAGCCAATATCATGAATAGGATAAAGAACATAAGTGAAGACTGGAGTGACAGTGTCGTCCATCCTTTTGCAACATCGTCTCTAGAAAAGTTCACGATGAGTACATAGACAGCGTATAAGATATTCAGTATCCCTGCTATGATACCGAAATAACTGAGCATCTGGAGCGGGTGGCTGGAGTAATTCGCGGTCAAGTCGACCGCCCTTGAGAGCAGTGTCACTGCGCGCGCATGAGAATATGGTTGGGCATCTTTTGGCAGTTCATACTCATACACTGTCGATGTGAAGCCCACACGCAGCGCCATATGGCGAACATGCCGCATAGATCGGCCGCTGCGAGTCAGCGCATTCGCTGCCGAGCGGTTCATGCAGATATAGTATGTCGAGTTCTTCGGTACGTTAATCCCTAGGTATTTCTTGCTGTACCAATAGAAAATGCTAGCACCAAGCTGCTCGCCTTTCGTCTGGCGATTCAGGTTTGTCGCTACACCGAAAATAATGTCGCTCTGGGTAGCAAGACTCACAAATTCCGGCACAAGATGTTCTGGATCATTGTCGTACAGTACACATACGTAGTCTCCGATGGAAGCTTCTATGCCCGCGAAGACCGCTGTATCGGTATCGTGATTTTTCGATAACCGTATGACCCTAATGCACGGCACCGTCTGCAGGACTTGCCTCAACCGGGACAAATCATCAACAGAAAGACCGTTGTCAATAACAATTACCTCGTAGTTAGCATAGTGCTCCTTCAGGATACTTGCCAGTTTGACCGTTTTTTCGACCGGATGATGTGCGTATTGGTCCACCACGTAAATGGCCGTCACAAAGGTATTAGCTAGCCTGGTCATATGTTTCCTTTAGCTCCCTGAAGACATCGTAAATATTGTCTATCTTGCCACCCATTATACAGACGTAATTGCGCAAACCACCATAATTATCTTTGTAGAGTATGGGGCGGCTGTCATCTCCTTCGCTTTGAGTAAGGACTGTCTTAATCTCCCATAATGAGTCGCCGCTGTATTCTATCTTCGCCGCTTCCGGCATGTACCGCATAATGTCGGCCCGCATAACCGGAAACCGGGTAGGTGGCCTGTTCGTCTCTATAAATTTATACCAGTCTTGAACCTCATTATCGTCATGCCACTCACGATGTGGCGTGTAACGAACGTGTGACATAGTATAGAGCCCCTTGTCGGGAAAAGGCATCAGCGAAAAAAAGGGGCCGCACATAATTGTAAAGGCCTTACCGTCAAGGCTGGGTGGCATTTTTACCAAACACATTTCAGTGAGCTCGTGTTTGAGAGGCAGCGGACTGAGTCCGGAAGCGACGTTTATGACATTAATGGATGAGTACGTCGTATTCAGCACATGTTTTGCTTCGTACTCAGCCTTGTCTGTCGTGACAATCAGACCACCTTCGCGTTTACCGACGGTCCGCACAGCTTCACCTAAACGGATGTCTACATTCCTACTAGCAAGACGGTTGAGTAGTATTTTGCGCAGCGTAGCCGAGTTAAATGCATACTCCTTCACGAGGAACACTTCTTCTATGAGCCGTTTGTCGAAATACTGCATCGCCTCGGGAGCAACGTGAATTTCGGCGTCGATACGTTCAAAAAAGCGCTGGAATTGGCGGGCAGATACCTTTGAAAAGTTCCGGGCGACCGCATAGTATTTATCGAAGTCCTTGACGATTGCTTCTTCGTATTCGGCAGAAAAAATTGGCAAGTTGACCCGCGAACGGAGAGCGGTCAATACACTCCTCGGGTAATGATAGCCGTTGTGTACGCGTGCCTGGTTATTGTACGAGGCTCGGGACATTACCCGGTCACCTTTTTCGAGTACCAATACTTTCCGTTGTCCTAACTCGTCACGGAGGTACTGGGCGATTCGCAGACCGTAAAAACCACCTCCGATAATAATTGTGTCGTAGTTTTGCATCTGTTCTAATTTATTATAGCGTGTCAAGAGCAGGGTGCTAAACTTATATAAGCATGTGGAGGAAACTATCCGTAAAAATATCCCGTCAGGACAGTCTGAGCTGGGTACCAAAACTATTCTTACTACTTTCCATCTTGGTTGCGCCGTTTTTCGTTTTCCTTTCCGCGCCATTCCAGGCGCCTGATGAGTCAGCCCACTACTGGCGCGCATACGAACTATCCGAGTTGGACCTTTTTGCTGACAAAGATAGCAACGGAAACTTTGGATATCCCGTACCTAGGAGCGTTGCCCTATTCGCACAAAAGGCTCTTGAGCAAACGAACCCACGAGCCAGACTACAGACGAGCACTTTGTCCGCAGGGACACAAGACAGCTCCGGAACCGTCTTTGTGGGGTTTGACAATGCCGCAATCTACTCGCCAGTGTTATATGTGCCCCAAATCGTTGGAATTTGGCTCGGCAAACTACTGCATGCGCCGCCTATTTTTGGTTTTTACGCCGGACGAGTCCTGAACTATTCACTGTATGTACTCTGTGCCTACCTTGCCCTAAGACTCATCCCTATTGGCCGCCGGCTGTTTTTTGTTTTAGCCCTTTTGCCTATGTCGTTATTCTTGGCTGCCTCACTCTCGCCGGACGCAACAATCATAGGAGCTTCTTTGTTGACAATAGCCTTTGGCGCTTCTAAGTTACTACAAAAATCAGCGCTTCAGCGTACCGACCTTGTCATAATGCTCGGGCTAGGCGCCGTCCTCTCGCTGACAAAGATGGGCTACTTTCTGCTTGCCTACATTTATCTCTTGATACCCCACGCCAAATTTAGTAGTCGCAACGAATCACGCTTTTTTAAGTCGGCGCTCGTGATAATCACCATAGCTTTGGCGCTGACCTGGAGCATTCTGGTGGCCGCGCCCGCAGAGCACATACACACCGTCCTCTTACCGGGTACATTCGTCGACACTAAGCTTCAGTTGCAAGGGCTTTTACATGGCCCTTTTCACTTTCTTGGCACCGTTATAAATACTTATCTCTTGCACAGCTCGGCCTTGTTATACATGAGTTTCGTAGGAGTTTTTGGCTGGCTGGATATTACATTGCCCTTTCTTGCTTATGTTCTGCTTCCAATACTACTTACCCTCGCATTTCTGGCAGACAACCAAGAAGCGGAAATACTGCCTAGCCGACGTTCCCGGATTGGCATTAGTCTTATCGCCATCGCCGTGGTGGGTATCCTTTCGACCACGCTTTATCTAGGATACTCACAAGTCGGGGCGCCTTATATCGATGGATTGCAAGGCCGATATTTCATTCCTATCGCCGCACTTCTCTTGCCGTTCTTCATTACGAAGCGGATTAGCCTTGTGTCGAAGGGGTCACTGGCCGATAAAGTGATGTTGTGTTTTACCGGCGTGCTTTTGGCAATGGCCATTTTTAGTCTTATAAACGTAAATGTACTGAGAATCGGCTACTAGCCGGAGGACTTGCGGAATGACCAGACAAGAACGCATTATCGAAAAAATTGACCGTAAAAAAGGAGTAGGGCTAGAGCTGGGGCCACTTACGACCCCTATTCTTACAAAAGACCAAGCGAACATATCTTATGCAGACCATATGTCGCTGGCAGAATTGAAGAAGAAGTACGCGCATGAGCCAGTTGAACTCGAAAAGATTATCTCGCCAGATTTTATTATCAACAAGCCTACTCTGAAACAGTCAGTTGGGAACAAGAAGTTTGACTACGTCTTAGCTTCACACGTCATTGAACATATACCAGACATGGTCAGTTGGCTCAAAGACATTCATTCCGTACTAAAACCTGGTGGCGTACTGTCACTAGCCATTCCCGATAAGCGATACACGTTCGATATAACGCGCCAAGCATCTCGGCCTGCCGACATCATCGGCGCTTATCTTGATGACTATAGTCGGTCAAGTTCCAGCGCGATGTTTGATTTCGCCAGTGAATGCAGGACAGGAATCCTAGCCTCCGAAGTACTTGCGATGCCCGTGAGGGATTTCAGCAAAAAACCTCGGCGATATACTGATACGGAGGTCTGGGATATGTGTAAGACAAACGCGTCGGGAAAGGAGTATGTGGACTGCCATTGTTATGTCTTCACCCCATACTCGTTCATGGAAATATTGAGGTCATTGATTCGGTACGATTTATTTGATTTTGAAGTCATCAACTTTTACGACACTCCCGTTAATGAAATCGAGTTCTTTGTAGCCCTAAAAAGGGCTCCTTCCGGCTCCAGCAAGAATAAACGTTTAGCTAGCATACCTAAAGTGAACCGCCCACAGACGGACAGTGAGCTTCGGGCACGAATCCAGGAGCTGGAGCTAGAATTGCAGGATGTTTATCGGTCCAAATCATGGACGGTCACTAAGCCGCTCCGCGAAGTGCTAAGTAAAACTGTTTACCGCGGGCGTAAGACCTGATTCCTCTCTCATACTTCAGTAAAAATACAGAGTGCGTCTTATGTCGTGGCAATTCTTATGCTTTATGGTACAATAGCTAAAGTGCATATCGAGATAAATCTATGAAACAAAAACGTCGTATTCCCACCCCTCTACTCATATTGCTTATTGTGGTCGCGCTAGGCGTGCTTTGCGTGCTCTTACTTGAACTTACTGGTACTACACACTTTTTCCACGGCTCAAAGCAGGCACCTGCGGTTTCTACAAAAACCGGTGGTGGCGCCTCTGTAAACAACCCGAAAGGCGAGAGCGGCACAACATCGGACACCCCTACAGCTCCGACGGACCCCGGCGATACCAAGAGCAATACCAACACAGACAGCAGCACGACGCTCCTAGCGCCCAGCGGCAACTTCGTGAGCAACCATCGGCCCAATATAAGCGGCTCGCCCGCCCCTAATACTTTAAGCTCCGTATGTACCACTACACCAGGCGCAACCTGCACCATCACCTTTACGAACGGTGGCACTGCAAAATCACTCCCAGAGCAAACCACGGACAGAGCCGGCTCCGCATACTGGAATAACTGGGCGGTTCAGGATATAGGGCTGACACCTGGGACATGGAAAATCCAGGCTATCGCAAAACTGAACTCACAAACGAAATCCACCGCCGATGCATTGGATATGGTAGTCGCTCAATGAAACGCAAGCTGCTCAGACTACTGCTAGTCGTAAGCTTGCTAGCGTATATACCGTTTAGCGGTGGCGTAGCACATGCTAGCGACTTTAATCCGAATAACATCATCGACGACGCCGTATTCAATAGCGTAAATACCATGAATGCAGCACAAATAGACGCCTTCCTAAACACGTTTGCAAGTAGCTGCATAAGCCCCAATAGCGGCTTCAAAGCCGTTGACCCTACAGGGTATAACCCGTCACAAGGCTACTTATACGGCGGGTACGTCACGGCTGGGCAGGTCATATACGACGCCGCACAGGTGTATGGACTCAATCCCCGGGTACTCATCGTCACGCTCGAAAAAGAACAAAGCCTGGTAACCGGCCGAAACAATTTTGCAGGCTACTGCAATAACGGGGACCAGCACAAATACGCCGCAGCCGTTGGCTACGGGTGTCCCGATAGTGGCACGACCTATAGCTATAGCGGCCTGAGTCTGTACTGGCGCAATGGTACGGTCGTTTCTTCGACGGGCACGACCTGTGTGAACAGTGCGGCAAAAGCGGGTTTTTCGCAGCAGGTCATCCGAGCGGCGTGGCTTTTCAAGTTCGGTCAGCAACGCTCGATGGGCAATACCGGCTGGGCAGTCATACAGGGCAGTTGGAATAATAGCGATGACCCACAGACGTGCTATAGCGGCCCGATGACCCAAGGCACATTCGCCCGCTGCCCAAGCGGTGGAGCGGCCTACTACGATGGCTATACCACTATTGACAGTACGTCAGTTCATATAGAAAGTGGCGGAACCGCCGCACTTTACTGGTACACACCACACTTTCATGGCAACCAGAACTTCTCAAGCCTATTCACAAGTTGGTTTGGCAGCCCGGTCGGACCAGGCTACGGCTTTGTTGATGCGATTAATCCACCGTCGCAAGTACTCCCCAATGAAGTAGTAGGCACACAGATACGCATTCGTAATCTATCGGGGAAGACATGGTATAACGACGGAAACGTGCCCGCGGGTCAACATCCGACTCGCTTAGCCATGTTGTCGTATCAGAGTAATCCATACGCCAACCCCTCCGACCCTAATTGGTTAGGTACTTCAAACCAAATCAAAATGCAGGAATCGAGCGTGGCAGATGGCGGTGTCGCTACGTTCACGTTCACTTATAAAGGCCCTCTGCAACAGGTGAACAGCTATTTCGGCCAATTCGTACCGGTAATAGACGGGGTTGGCTTTATGCCTTACATCGGCCTGTCGTTTACTACCAGCACCCCTCAACCCGTCTACGCCTATTCGGTCACATCGTCCACCGGCATCACAGCGAACATGCCGACTAGCTACTCCGCCAATGTAAGCTATACTATCAAGAACACCGGAAATGTAGTGTGGTATAACGACACCGGCAGTAAACCCGTTGGGGCAGCTAGCTTACGCATACTGACCACAAACCCGTATTATCACAGCTCTTCGTTCTACGACAGCTCAAGCTGGTTAGCTCCCAACCAGATAGCTATGTCGGATGCAAAGGTCGCACCAGGCTCAAGTACTACGTTTGCATTCAAGCTAAAAACACCATCCACACCAGGAACATACTCAGAGTCGTTTGGCCTAGTGCTTGATGGCGCCATGGCTTATCCTGATACGACACAGATGAACTCGACCATCGTCGTATCGGATTACGGTTATACTATCGTTTCGAGTAATCTGCCCGCCAGTTTGGCTCCCGGACAAAAATATGCAGCCAAAATTGTACTAAAGAACACCGGTACAGCAACCTGGTACTCGGATGGCAATACCCCTGTAAATACACACGCCATACGGCTCATGACACCAGGATATGCCAGTAATCGCCTGGCCGATACGAGCGACCCTGCATGGCTCAACACAAGCAACCAGATAGCCCTAGCAACTACGAGTGTGGCGCCAGGCGAAAACGGAGAATTCAACTTCACCCTTCTCGCTCCTTTCAGCGGCCTAAGTACGGTGAATGACTTCCGGTTCGTGCTCGACGGCGTCTACATTGCCCCTGGTGCAATTCAAAAAGCCCTTACGGTACCGAACCTAAGCGCTTCTTACAACCAGCAGCCAGGAGGCGTACATCCTTCGCTAACACCCTTGGCAAAAGGACAGGTTTCGAACGGTAAGCTAATCGTACGGAACACCTCCAACTTCGTTTGGTATAACGACGATGTAAAACCAAGTCAGCTACGCGGCGGTTCGGTGCGCGTTGTCATGGCAAATCCATATTACCGATCCTCTCCTTTTGCCAATGGCTCAGACCCCAACTGGCTAGGTACTTCAAACCAAGTTAAGATGACCACCCAGGTGGTAAGTCCTGGAGAAAACGCAGAGTTCAACTTCAGCTGGAAAGCCCCCAATCAAGCCGGTACTTACAGGGAACGCTTTACGCTAGTGCTTGACGGTTATCTTCTATTCCCTGACATTGGTATGGAACTGGTCACTGTCGTACAATAGCCGTCAATGATACCATAGTAGTATGTCGCCTGCCTTGGTTAGTATTGTAATCTTGAACTGGAATGGGCTTGCACTAACAAAGCGCTGCCTAGAGTCGCTCGAAGACCAGACCTATACAGACTTCGACATCGTCGTTGTTGACAATGGGTCAAGCGACGGTTCGCAGCGTTGGCTCAAGGATAATAAACGGCTCAATCTTATCCAGAATAATAAGAATCTTGGGTTCGCAAAAGCGATAAACCAAGGCATCAATTTATCGGTTCAAAACAATGCTACCTACATCATAGCCCTTAACAACGATACCGTGGCAGACAAGAGCTGGTTGAAGAGCTTGGTAACACACATGGAAAAGAATCCTCAAGCCGGGTTTGCTCAGGGCGCCACTATGCAACTAGACGATACATCCAAATACGATAGTAGTGGTATATATCTGGAGGAAGGCTTTATACCTAACCAAAGGGCGCTGGGACAAACGACGCCACGGCTTGATATTCCAGCCATCGGGCCGAACGCCGCCGGAGCAATCTACCGCACGAGCATGCTTACAACAACGCGGCTTAAAAACGGCGACTACTTTGACGGTCGGTTTTTCGCCTACGTCGAAGATGTGGACCTTGACTTGCGATGTCGTCTACGTGGGTATCGTTTTGATTTTGTCCCCTCTGCAATGCTCTACCATATAGGCTCAGCGACAGGCAACCGCGTCTCTCACAAGAAAATGTACTGGGGGGCGCGAAACCTCATATGGCTCGTGTATAAAAATGTTTCGCGCGAAGTATTCCGCCAGAAAAAACGCAAGATTATAAAGAGCCACCTCGCGAACCTTGAGTTCCTCCTCAGAAACCAACGCGCCAATTTCCTGCCCTATGTTTGGGGGGTGGGGGTAGGCCTACTCACATTGCCGCGTTTTCGGGCAGACCGTATACGTAATCTTTCGAAACAGACACTCAGCGCAGAAGAATTCATGGATTTTCTGATTGCATCTAACCCACCTCTGAGCAATCCTCTGAAAAAGCTCTCAAGTCTGTTAAAATTAAGGTGATGCATCGATGTCTGGTCAGTTTTGTTGTGCTGAATTGGAATGGTCTCACCGACACACTTTCTTGTCTGGAGTCTATTCGCAAACAGACTGTTCACGAATTTGAAATCATAGTGGTCGACAACGGGTCACCACGTGACCAGAAAGATGCATTAGGACAAATTGAAGACATTACATTTATTGACCTGCCCGTCAACACAGGCTTCACCGGCGGACAAATCGCAGCCCTAAAGGCAGCCCATGGGGAATTCATCGCACTTATCAACAATGATGCCGTCATAAGCCCTTCATGGACCGAAGAGGCGCTCGGCTCATTCGGAAGGCATCCCAAGGCAGCCGCCGTTGGCGGGAGGGCTTACCAATGGGACGCGCACAAAGGCCATAGCGCCTTCTCGACTCATAACCCATTCTATAGCTACCAAGTCATCAATCTGATTACTGGCCACACACGTACGTTAGACTATGGCGACGCGGAACTTTCAGTCGACTCGATATCCGGTTCGGGCGTTCTCATTAAGCGGGATGTCATAGATAAACTGGGCTACTTTGATGATACCTTTTTTGCATACTACGAAGAGACCGACCTGTTCGCGAGATATAAGCGGGGTGGTTTCCAAATCATCTATAACCCAGCTGTCCACACATGGCATAAAATTGCCCAAAGCACAAAATCGAAGCCGGACTTTTATCTCTACCACATGCATCGCAATCGTTTTATGTTCGCGGCCAAAAACTACGACCATAACTACATGACAGCTTTCCTTCGAGCATACACGAAAGAGTGGTTTCATGCCCTTGCTAGTGTCTGCCGATACGGCGCCAAAAACCGCATAGAAGAGAAGAATCTCCTGAAGGCAGGCATGTGGAACTGGCTGCACTTTTTTCCAACGCTCGCAAAGAGGCGCGCAATACAACGATTGGGGGCAAGCTACTCCAACACACTACTCACCGAACAAACCGAACGGATAAGCGTAGTCATACCTTGCTACAACTACGCTTCTTACGTACCTGAAGCTATTGAATCAGCTCTTAACCAGACTCTGCGAGCCTACGAAATAATTGTCATAAACGACGGCTCGACAGACAACAGTCTTGAGGCAATTCGGCACTTTCAAGACAGGGTGACTGTCATAGACCAGGAAAATAAAGGACTCATAAAGACAAAGAATGTTGGGCTGGAGCATGCGAAAGGCGACTGGATTATCTATCTTGATGCGGATGATATTATGCAGCCAGACCTGCTCGAGAGATTGTACCATGACGCCCGAATGACAAACTCCGAAGTCGCATACAGCGCAATGGAATTCATCGGCAACGAATCAGGGATATTTTGGTCACGTCCTTTTAGCCGTCGCTCGCTTAGGAAAGGAAACT
The DNA here is from genome assembly GCA_039809105.1 of Saccharimonadales bacterium (SeqCode). Lineage (GTDB taxonomy): Bacteria > Patescibacteriota > Saccharimonadia > Saccharimonadales > UBA4665 > JBDHUJ01. The sequence goes on along the minus strand of JBDHUJ010000022.1, from coordinate 5,034 downwards.
ACATAAACAATAGTGCCCTTATGCGCCGGGCTGCACTGGAGAAAGCCGGAGGCTACAAACAGGCTATGGTGTATGGATTCGAAGACTGGGAGTTGTACTTGTCCCTTGCTGAGCAAGGAGCAAGATTCCGCTACGTAGAGGAGCCTCTGCTTCTTTATCGTCGCCACGCAGTTGCAAGTCGCGACAGTGTTGCCCAAGCGAGACTTCACGATACAAAGTCACTCATAAAACAACTCCACCCCAGATTATTCTCTTTCAGGTACATCTGCATCGACTTTGTGCATGGAGTTGTGGATTTCTGGAAGCAAAGGACACCCATGCAGATGTTACGTGACATCCGTTATAATGGCGTATCCCAACTCGATAGATTAAGCGAGCATTCAGTGATACTAAATAAGACCCTCGGACTTGGTAGGCTTGCTAAGAAGGGAGACTTTACTATGATTACAGAAAAGATAAAGTTGAATTGGAAGCGCCTATGGAAACAGTAATACCCCACATCGGCATAGTCATTGTCAGCTATAACTCGGCGCAAGAATTATCAAATTGCATTAAATCTGCTCAAGCATCGCTAAAGTCAGGCGGTTTTTCTGGGCAAGTCGTCGTAGTAGACAATAACTCGTCTGACGACTCCGGTGCAGTAGCCCGTAAGGCAGGAGCACATGTGATTGCAAATGAGACCAATCAAGGCTTTGCGGCCGCCGTCAACAAAGGTACGCTGTTTCTGTTAAAGCACAATAGCAGCCACATCCTCTTACTAAACCCCGATGCCCTCGTACGACCTGAGGCAATCGGGATTCTTTTGCGTAAACTTCAAGATGACAAGTCAATAGGTGCTACCGGCCCAGCAATGCTGGACGGAGCGGGCAAATCCGCAACAAGTGGGTATTACCTTAAGGCGCCTTCATGGATATCAATACTTCTCTTCTCCACAAGCCTACGCCCCCACTCCTTAAAACATCCTTGGCTTGTCGGGACGTTCTACGAAGAAACTAATCTTACTCAAGACCGTCCGGTAGCTCAAATACCGGGAGCATGTCTTCTGACGCCAAAAGAAGTCCTGGAGGACATCGGCTTGCTCGACGAAGACTTCGCCATCTGGTATGAAGACGTGGAGTGGTGCTATCGGGCACGCAAACATGGCTATAAACTGTTGTTTTGCAAAGACGCCCTCGTAGAACACGAAGGCGGTGTATCGTTTGCAAAGTGGCAAAGTCTCGACAAGGCAGTAACCTTCCATGTCAGCATGAAGACTTTTTTCAAGAAACACAAACCCTTAAGCTATCCTTTGGTAGTACTGATAGTGTGTTCGAACTCTATTTTGCTCTACATTAAGAATCGTGATAAATCTAACTTGGAGTTCATGAAACGTTTTGTGAGAACCAAAAGAGGCGCGCTCCCTAGCTAGGTTTTTTGTGTCGTAGCTTGTTTCTTAGTCTTGAGCTGAGTGCTTCTGGCTTGTCGCTCTCGTGCATGTACGCTAATTTCTCATACTCTTCCAGAAGGTGCTTCTCTCTCTCCTGAAGATATGAGACGTCTTCATGAAGCCGAGTCAGCATTGCACCATACGCTTTATTAATGACACTTAGGTATTCAAGCAGGATTGTAGCATCTTTTTGCGCGTTGCCAGAAGACATCGACGGCAAGTGCTTCTTAATGTCCTCTATATTTTTGGCGTCACGACTAACAATATAGACTTGGCGATAGCTATCGCTGGCACGTTGGTCGAGATACTGTATGTGCGTGTTGTAGAATGTATTGGCATCAACAACTTCTTTCACGTCCCAGTCGAAGGTTGCCGCGTTGAACATAAGACCCTGTGTCAGCAACCAAAGATCAATGCTATTCGTAGGAATCCGGACATACGATAGCCCCAGCTTCTCCAGCAGTACATCCGTTTCCTTTATGTCGGGCGTGCCGTACTCGATATGTTCCTTCAACCAGGGGTGCTCTACTGATTTATTTGCAAGGTACAGCTCGTTTGCCAGTTTCTCTGCGGCAAGCGTGGTATGTCTCTGGGTATTGAAGGGTGCCGCGACGATAAAACATCTGCGCGTGATACGAGCCGCTTCGGACATAAAGTCTCTGCGATTTTGCTTGGGGATGTGCTCATAGGTATCGAAGCTAACCGCTACGTCGAATGTACCATCGTCGAATTTCATATCGGTCGCATCGCCCTTTATGTAGCCTGGGTACGATTCATCAAAAACGTCCAGAATTGTTATTTCATCGTTCGGAAAGAAGTCTTTGGTATGCCCTTTGTGCCCACCGAGGTCAATTATGCTTAGTTTCTTAGTGCGACCCCGAATAGACTTGTCAATAATCTGTTGTACTAACTTTTGGCGACTATATTGGTCAAATGGCAATGCCAGCAAGGCGGTCTTGCTGTCTTTTTGTTGCTTCATTTCCATTCTCCGAACATGCTAATCTTCCCGAACTGCTTACGGTCGTCAGGCCTAACCGTAAAGTTAAGGGTTTTTTCCAGGTGGTCGTACTCGCTCAGTAGCTCGGTGTCAAAGACTACGATTGTCAAACTATAGTCGCCAGACAGTAGCGGAAGACGCTCAACAGAGAATGTAACGGGTCGATTAGAGCTTAGATTAACCCCGCTGCTATTCGGTCCAGCAATGTTAACACCGTATGTATCTACAAATGACATGCCTATAATAACGTCGGTTGTCTTTTCGGCGCGGAGAGTTACCTTGACGTCCAAACCCTTCCCAGTTTGCAGCGTATGTTTTTGACCAATCGGCTTTCCCTCTGATAAAAGTTCTACCTTTTCAACCTTGACTTCACCCGTGCCCCAACGAGATTCAAAAGTTGTCGTCTCCGAGACATCTTCCGTTGCATTAAGCTTGTCGTATATCGCCCCAGCTTCGCTCGGAGAAAACACGCCTACCGCTTCGCTCTTATTCAGCACGAGAACTTTGTCGCAGAAACGCTCCACCGCAGTCATGTCGTGGGTCACGAAAACTATCGTCCTGCCTTCGCGCTTGAGTTTTATGAATACCTCATAGCATTTCTTCTGGAATGCACTATCCCCAACCGCCAGCACTTCGTCAACCAGTAATATCTCACTCTTGGCGCGAATGGCTATAGAGAAGGCGAGTCGAACCTGCATGCCGGAACTATAGTTTTTGAGCTTCTGATCCATGAACCTCTCGAGCTCAGAAAAACTTACGATGCCTTCGTACATTTCATCCATTTCACCCCTGCTAAAACCAAGCAAGGCGCCGTTGAGATAGACGTTTTCTCGGCCCGTCAGCTCTGGATTAAAGCCGACGCCCAGTTCGATGAACGGCGTCAGCTTGCCATTAACCTGCACATGGCCTTTGGAGGGCGTATATATGCCTGCGAGCATCTTCAGCAGCGTGCTTTTGCCCGAGCCGTTACGACCGACAATGCCGAAGAACTCGCCTTTTTTAATCTCAAACGACACATCTTTCAGCACCTCTTGCCGCTCGTACGTACGCTTGCCGCCCCGCACCAGACCGATGAGCGCGCCCTTTATGGAACTTTGTTTTTCGTGTGGAAGTTTGAAGGTTTTGCTGACGTGCTCTACTTTGATTGCAATATCATCTGTCATTAGATGTTCTCCGCGAAGCTATTTGCCTGGCTCTTAAAGTACGCTAACCCGCCCAGTAACACCACACCCACTATTGCGAAGGGGATGAGCGCATACCAACCACCGTCAAAAACCTTCCATATGGTTACCGTTTCGTGTGTGACCGCACAGTACCGGATATCTTGGATAGCCTGGGCCATGGGGTTCATGAAAATCAGTTTTTGTAAAGTAACGTTAGTGATTTTTGAGAGCGGATAAAGGATGGGGGTCAGGTAAAAACCGGCCTGCAGCACCACTTCCCATATATAGCCGATGTCCCGGAACTTCACGAACGCAGCCGCCAAAAACAACGAGATACCGAGCGCAAACAGGTAGACCTCTACGAGCAGTAGTGGCACAAAGACAAGCGTTTCGTATAAATCCACTTTGTTGATTGCCATAAATACCGCGACGACAACCAGGTTGAGACCAAGGTTTATGAGCGCCGATATGCTGCTGCTGAATACGATTATCCAGCGAGGAATACGGATTTTGCGGATAAGATCGCCCCGTCCGACTATAGAGCCCAGACTCTGCACCGTCATCTCGGTAAAGAAGTTCCATACCACTATACCGAGCAGCAGGTAGACCGGGAAATGCGGGATTTCGGTTCCGAGCTTCAAAAACTTTACAAATACGATATAGAGGATGACGAACAGCAGCAACGGCCGCAAAAGCGACCAGGCGTAGCCCAGGACGGAGCCCTGGTAGCGTAGCTTGAAGTCGGTGCGCACGAGCTCGGACAGCAAAGCCCGGTTCTGCTTAGAGAAAATTGCCTGTACTCGGTTCATCACGTTCTACGTTATTATAGAGGAAACAGGCCGTGAAGTCGATAAATGGGATGGGCGGCCGAGCAGACGAGTTACGTACACGTGGTTTCGTGTAGTCTCAAGCCTGCCCGGCCGCTATTTATCCCTTAGTACAAAAACAGGTCAGCTCAAGCCGACAGAAACACCGCCACCGACGAGTGTCCACACGGCATTGAGCGCACCGTCCTTGACGGAGACCTGGCCACCGACCAGAATTGCGAGCCGACTATCGGTGACCGCGTAGGCGTCGACCTGGCCAGTTACGACAGTCCAGGTAGCCCCGATAGGGCCTTCCTTGACAGCCAGCTGGCTGCCGTTATAAACGGCAATCCTGTTCGGTGACATCTTGAAGCTGGTGCCGCCGCCCACGAGCGTCCACACAGCGCCGATGGGACCGTCCTTGACGGAAAGTTGGCCACCGACCATGATACCTACACGATTATCTGTAACCTCGTAGCTATCGACGTTGCCGGCCACCGCGACCCATTGTGCATTGATAGGGGTTCACTAAACTAAAACGGAACATCCCGTAAACTTGTAAGTGCAAACCTAACAAGTACAGAGGAGATGTTCCAATGTCAAAACTACCAGATATTCCTGGGAATAAAAAGTGCTGGCTAG
>JBDHUJ010000021.1:0-30344 GCA_039809105.1 Saccharimonadales bacterium (SeqCode) | reverse complement strand
GTGAGTTTGTGCCGGCCCATGGTATACCCCGCTGTCTTTAGAATGCATATGGTAGCGGCTTCGCCGCTCCCGAGCAATCTAAATTATTACAGGGAGACACTTCGCTGGGGTGAGTGGGTACTTACGCATAACAGCCTCTGCGCCGCCAGCAACTCGGCGAAAACCTCGCCCGCCTGACCTCGGCCCTACAGTAGCTTCGCCGAGGTGCTAAAATAGGAAAATCATGGCAGAGAAAAAACAGGGAAAGGCCCAAGTAATTATTCCCGTTGGCATGAAACCGAAGCCCCGTCAGTATGAGCGCGATGCTGCCGAAGTTTTAGCGGCGTATTTCAATACATCTGTGGAGTTTTTACCGCGGACAAACAGCAAGACGGCGGATTTTACGATTGACGGCATAGTCTGGGAGCTGAAGAGTCCGACCGGTACTGGTAAGCATAACATCGACCGTCAGCTAAAATATGCCAAACATCAATCAACTAATGTTATTATCGATGCCGGTAGATCGAAAATGCACTCAGCAAAAATTAGACGAGAAGTTGAATATCAGGCAAAGGTTAATACTACTATCAAACGCTTACTTTTTATATCAAAAGATAAAAAAGTGATTGAAATAAAGCGTTAATTTTGCTATATTACAGGTATTGAAGGCTCGTCAGCGCCGTAGCGCATATTCTGAACCTTCACTATCATCAAGAGAGCCTAACGGCTCTCTTTTTGGTTGTTTGTTAAGTGAACGTTTTAGAGCCACCCGTGGTTGTTACTTTTGAAACCGTGCAAAGCTGAATTTGCTAATATCAATCTGGGGCTTGCCGGTTGTCGCCATCTGCGAGAGCACTTCGCCGATTGCCGCTGAGTGTTTGAAGCCATGGCCAGAACACGGTGAGGCTACGACGACATTTTTGTGCTGCGGGTGGTAGTCGATAATGAACTTGGCGTCGGGCGTGTCAGTGTACATGCACGTCGCAGCTTTGACGACATTGCCGCCTAATCCCGGCAGCTGGCGCTTAACGTAGTGGTCGTACATAGCCTGCGCTTCTTCGGCTGGCACGTCCCGGGAAATCGTACCAGGCGAAGTGTCTTCATCGTACGTCTCAGTCGCAAGCTTCAGTCCGCCACTAGGGCCATCAATCGCTGGAAAACCATAGAAATTATCGTAGCGGCTGCTGCCAAATTCCCAGACAAAAATCGGCATGTCACGGTAAGTCTCGTACATGGATTCATCCGCGATTTCGAACCACCACAAAACCTGACGGTGGATTTTGAAAATGTCATCGTACTCCGGCAGGAAGTCTTTCATCCACGGACCAGCCGAAATCACGAGTTTTTCGGCGCTGTAGGTTGCCTTGTCAGTCGTTACGGTCACACCATCTTCATCAGACGTAAAACCCGTGACTTTTTCGTTCAAGCTCAAGGTCGCACCGTATTTTTTGGCAAGTCCCAGCTGCGCCTCGATACATTTCTCAGGCCGCAGATATCCCGCCTCCGGCTCGTAATACCCACGTTCGTCACCGGAGAGGTTGAACTGCGGGAAACGTTTCCGTATTTCTTCGGTCGAAAGCTTTTCATGCGGGATACCGTATTTGTCAGCCGCGTCGAACGTGTTTTGCAAAAAGTCACCGCTATTGTGCTGACCGTAACCGTCGCGGATGCACATGATGAGGCCGCCGCACTGTGTCAATAGCTCCTGGCCGGTTTCTTTCTCGATTTCGCGCCACAGTTCATGCGAGCGTTTTACGAGCGGAACATATTCCATGCCCTCGCCGATAGATAGACGTGTGATTCTTGTATCGCCGTGCGTGGAACCGTGCTTGTGCGGCGGTGCGAACTGGTCGATTCCCAGCACCTTAGCACCAGCCTTGGTCAGTTGGTACGTCGCGGCACTGCCCATGGCTCCCAGGCCGATTACGATTACATCGTATCTCATAGGTCAATGATAGCAGAGGCTATGACTTTATACATTAGAGAGCGCAGTAGCTAAACAGTCCCGACGGCTGGTATGATGAAGCCGTGAAACGTCCATCCAAGATTGGATTTCTATATATAAACGGGCTTGGTGATAGTACTACGCTCAAAGACAAGATAGTAAGACGGTGGTGGCAACGAGCTGGTTTAGATATTCAGCATGCCCATATCGACTGGTATGACGGCGGCACCCTCGATGGGAAATTCTGGCCAGTTAGTTCCGAACGATTCAAGGAATATTTGCGTGGCTTCATAGTCAAACTCCTACTGCTCATTCTTCGTGTAAATTGCCGGCTGCTTCAACAGGCGGAACGATTGTTAGATTCGGCCTAGGGAATGGGACGATACCCATCTCGGCAAGAGCGCGTGTGGTAGTTTCAGGCGACGTGTCAATCCTCGTGACACTGACATCGGACAATTCAGGCCTGCTAAGCCCAAGCAAGCTCGCGGCAGCTTTGCCTGCTTCATGGGCAAACTGACGAGAGTGCTCACTACCGTCCCAAGATTGAAAGGTAAGATGCAGTCCACGAGGGTCCGAGTATATGATTGGGACCCGGCCCGCAAGCAATCGAGCTGCTCTGCCGAGAGTGCTCTGCAAAAAACGAGGATGACCTGAATACGCTGTCATCACGACGTGCGCAACCCAGTCCGACTGCCAAAGACGACGAATATCCCGTTCGTCTTCAAGTGCGAATGGACTTGGTTCACCCTCGGCTGGCAAGCGTCGCATACAGGCTCAGTGTACCAACGCGACATATACGTGTCTACTTGAAAATTTATAAGGCTTCCTTATGGGAGCGGCGGGATTCGGCGAGGGGGAGGTAGACCTGAAGGTTGGTAGGAAGGCTACCGGAACTGCCGGACGATTTCCTGTTCGCTTACGACTGCATAGCGGCCGATTATCGCCAGTGGCGACGCAGGGCGGTGCCACGCGGCAATCACCTCTACCGATTCACTCTGTTCGGCCAGCGGGACATATGGGTCGACGGTTTCCGTCGTAGCACCGTTTTCGGAAATCCCTACGGCCAGCCTTTGGTGCGTCTCGTCACCCCAAGAAAGTGCATAACCCTGCGCTAGGCGCTCTCGCAAGAACGTCGGGAGCGTTTCTGTGTCAAAATCGCACCACGAAGTATCGACATAGCGGAAGGGGAATTCCCTCCCCGTTATGCTACCCACTTCAGCAGCCAAGTCACCTTGCCAAGTTAAGAGCGTGCGGCCATGTATCTGGCGTTCACCCCACTTGCCTCGGTTTCTATCGTCAGTAAGCTCTACCTGTACATGCGCAGCCTCGTCTGGAGACAGGTTGCCCGTCACGATTCCTCCATTGAGAGCCGTAGTCACAAAGCACGAATGTATACCACCTGGTATAGCCAGTTGTGTCAGCAGTTTGCTCCGCTCGAGATAAGCACGGGGCTGGCAGTTCCAATGCACGACCTGAGCAACGCTTCGTATCCTAGAAATCCTGAAAGATGGAACCTGCTCGCTCATGAGCGGTAGTATATCAGGCAGTTTCATCGTTTGGGACGGCTGACGATGTAAAATACCTGTATGTCAATCCGCAAGAACATAGATAAGCTCCTTAAGAAATTCGAGAAAGAATATGTTACTCACAACCGCATTGAGGTATCGAAGCAGGCTATTCGCGATAACGTAGAATTATTCAAGCGTCTAAGTGGCAAACAAGTTATTCCAGTACTCAAAGGTAATGCATACGGTCATGGGATAGAGATTGTCGCGCAGGCTTTGCGCGGTACGAAAATATCCTACATCGCGGTCGATGGGTATTTTGAAGCCCTCAGAGTCCGTGAAGTAAGCAACCAGCCTGTCCTTGTTATGGGCGCTATCCTGCCGGAGAACTTCAAGCGCATCAAATACGATGGATTCACTTTTGTCGTTCACGACGAAGCCACTATTCACGCCCTGGGGAAAACGGGCAAACACATCAAAGTCCATCTGGAATGCAACAGTGGTATGAACCGCTATGGCGCTAGGCCGAATGAACTATCGCAACTTACCAAACTGATTCTGAATTACCGGAACCTACAGCTTGAAGGCGTTATGAGCCACTTGGCGGATAGTGATGGCAACGACCCAGCTACGGTAGATGCGGCCGTCAGACTATTTGATGAATGTGTCGAAGTGGCGCAAGAAGCAGGCGCGAATCCTACTATCTTGCATATCGCCCAGAGTGCGGGCAGCCTGAAAGCGAAATCAAAATACGCAAACACTATGCGCTTAGGCATCGGCACCTATGGTATCAATCCTTTCCCTGCCGACCACCCGCTACACCAGGAACTTCACAACGAACTCCGGCCCGCATTGAAGCTCGTCAGCACGATAACAAAAATCATACCTTTAGAAAAAGACGAGAAAGTCAGCTACAACTATACGTTTACCACTCCGAAGGATATGAAAATCGGCGTACTGCCGCTCGGCTATTACGAAGGCGTAAACCGGGCGCTGAGCAACGCTGGCTTCGTGAAGGTAGGCGACTCATTCACGCCAATCGTGGGGCGGGTCTGCATGAACCACACTATGTTCAGCCTCGACGGAATCGATGCGCAGGTCGGCGATGAGGTAATCGTTTATAGCAACAACCCTAACGATAAGAATTCCATAGATACCATCGCAAGAGAACGTGGGTTATTTAGTTACAATCTGCTCACAGCTCTTAGCTCAGATGTGCGACGTATACTAGTTGAGTAAAAACTTGGTAAGCCGGTGAGTCTTATTACATTAGCTAACTTGTTTCGATGACTGTTTTCAACTTACCAAGCAGTGCATTCAGAAACTCCTCGCTCAGTTCAGTATCGCTTGTCCATGTGTAGTCGAGCTGTGTCGTGCCGGGGCTGGGCGCACTGAATACATACCGGACCTGGCCGCCATCTTGTTTGCTGAGCGTAAATGCCTGAGTAGGCCTGTAGTCTGTAAGTTCGAGCTGAAACCATTCGCCCGCCTGGTTTTGACTGCGGTATACCGTACCCACTTTGACCGGCCACTCGTTTGTCTGCTCTACGGCAACAGAGTCAACCCACTTGGGTGTGTTTGATGGGTCGATACAGAACGCAAAGACAGCTTCAACCGGTCTGTTTATGATGACGTGAGCTTCAGTAGTAGTCATACTACAGTGCCACTTCTGTCCGTGTGTCGACGTAGTGCCCGTCGGCTTCGCCTTCGTCGTTCATCCAGACTTTGTTTGGTACCACTTTGAACAAGACGAGCGGCGAGGCTTCGGTGAACTCCTCTAGCTTCCAGTACGGTACCGTATGCTCGTCCCACAGCAGGCGGTGCGCACCTGCAATCTCTTCCGGGTCGGTAATCGCAGAAGCCGTGGCCTGGATATATACGCCTTCGCCATTGCCTGGCGGAACGGTCGAATCATATATGACCAGAAACACGTTCGGGTTCGACTGGATGTTTTTGGCCTTTTGACTTTGCCGGTGCGTGCCGAAGTAGAAATTGAATGCTGTGTCATGAGCGGCAAAGACCGGCGAGTTCCATGGCATGCCGTCGCTGGTCGTGGTCGCGAGGGTTATGTATGGGATGTTTTCGATAATCTCTTTGGCGCGTTGGTTTGACATGTACTAATCATAGCAGAGTGGGAAAGCCTCTTGGATGCGCGTTTGCGATAGCCGTTTCAGCCCTGGGTAGTAAATCGTTTGGTGGGGTTTACAGATGGAGTACAATGAAGGTATTTAAAGGAGGTCTTATGAGTAAAGCTGCAGCTGCGAATATGGTCGATGATATCAAACCGCCAACGTACCTTATAATCGGCAAGGTTATTTTGTATGCGATGTATATATGGATTATCTTCGGCATCATAATGCTAGGGATGCGGGTGTTCCTGCTGGCGTTTTCGGCCAACCCGTCGACGCTGTTCGTGAATTTCGTGTACGAAACTTCCGCTAGTTTCTTGCAGCCGTTCCGCGGCATTTTTCCGCCGAAGCCGGTCAGTGAAACCGGCTACCTGGACGTGGCGTCGCTCTTTGCGATGATAATGTACGGGCTCATAGGCTGGGGCTTTTCGGCGTTGATACATTACATCCAGAACAAGATGGATACCTACACCGAAGCCGCCCGGATTCGCCTGGCTCGCCAGCGCGAAGCGAAAGCACAGGCCGCACAACTCGCCGCCAAGCAGCAGGCCCGCCCTGCGGTTGCAGTACGCCCGAGCACCACTACCACTACGTCGCGTACAACCACCACCCGTTAGCACATCCAGCCCGCATAATGTAAGAAAGGGGACACCATGGCCAAGAAGACCGATTCTGATTCCGCCCGCAAGACCAAAACCCAACTTACCAAACTCGAAGCCGAAGTCGCTGAGCTTCGGGCCGAAAACGAACGGCTCAAGAAAGCCGCCGCACCGCAGCCGAGCCGCACGTTCAGCTTCAAACCCGTCGGCGCCATCTTGCTGCTGTGTTTCGCAGTCGCCCTGCTGGTCGCCGGTAACTTGCTATTCTGGACCGGCAACACCATCGTCAAAAACGACCGGTTCGTGGCCGCCACCGCGCCGATAATCCAGAATTCGAATGTGCAACATGCCATCGCCGACCGGGCTACGAACCGGCTGTTCGAAGCGGTGGATGTACAGCAGGTAGTTACGGACGTCTTGCCGCCACGCGCCGATTTTTTGGCGCCGTCCATCGCCAGCGGGCTCAAAAGCCAGACGAACAATCAGCTCGATAAGATTCTGGCAAACCCTAAGTTCCAAGACACTTGGAACAACACGCTGTCGCGCGCCCACACCCGGTTCATCGCCAGCGTCGAAAAGAACGGGAGCGATGGCAGCATAGACATCGGCGAAGTATACACCAGCCTGAGCGCCAACCTGCAAGGCACCAAACTGAGCTTTCTGGCCAACAAAAAGCTACCCGCAAAAATCGGCGACATACAACTAGTCCAAGGCGAGTGGGTCACGGTGCTCAACCGCGTGATTACGCACATAGACCTGTGGCGCGTGCTTGCCATCGGACTGTTTCTGGTCTGCGCTGCGGCAGGCGTATGGCTTAGCAAAAACCGGCGACGGGCCGTCGTGCTCCTCGGCATACTTTCGGCGCTGGCGATGTTCGTCACGCTCATCAGCCTGCGTGTCGTCCGCGAACTCGCTGCCGGCAAAGCACAGCCGCAGTATTCCGACGCAGTGCGCGACACGGTGCAGATTGTCTTCCATCAGCTCGTTGTGCAGACCACCAGCATCCTCGTTGCATTCGCGCTCGTAGCCCTCATAGCCTGGGTCAGCGGCACCAGCCGGTCAGCACTCGGGTTCCGAGCGCGGACCAGCGACCTGTTTGCCGGCAAACTGCACCAGTCCATTTTCAGCGGCGACGAGAACGGCTTCACGCTCTGGCTCGGCCGGTTCAAACGGTACATCGAATGGAGTCTGGTTGCCCTGCTGGGCATCATTTTCCTAACCGTACGCCTCACGCCGAAAGCGCTGCTGTGGTATGGATTTGCGCTCGTCGTGCTCGTACTCGTCATCGAAACCCTCGCCGCCAAAACCCCCGGAAACGTGAAAAAAGAAACCTGAAACGCGAACGTCCGCAGCAGGCGGACTTGTTTAATCATGGCTCCGCAGGAGCCACACAGCTTTCCGGCCATTGCAAAAACCGATTAGCCGGAGGCTGGCCGGTACAGATTAGCGAGACGCTTAGCCTTTAGGCCGACCGGAGGGAGTTCGGCTCGCTAGTCGTATCGGTCAGCTGGAGGATAGTCGCGTTTTTGTTCCTGGCCGGGAGTTTTTGATACTTTTTGCGGTCAAAAAGTATGGAAGTGTCTTGGAGAAAATGGATTCCTGCTTTCGCGGGAATGACAGAGATGAAGTTTCATAGACCAAGTCATTGACAATTCACCGGGCTTGATACATAGTACAACTTACTACTGTAAGGAGGTTCTACGATGGACACGCAAGCGTCTGAGGTGGTGGGAGTTTCGGTATTTCGTGGGATTATAACAACTTTATTCGGTTTCGCCGCAGTCTTCTGGCCTGGCCTGACATTACGCACACTGGTGTTCCTGTTCAGTGCGTTCATCTTGGTCATGGGCTTCATCGACTTAATCGGCGGTATCGGCAAGCTCATGCATGGCACTGAGTCCGTTCTGACTCGTGTGCTGACACTGCTGCTTGGCGTGCTTGAAATCGGCGTCGGTGTCTACTTGCTCCGTCATCTGGAAGTCCGTTTGGCAGTATTCATCCTGCTGCTCGGGTTCTCGTTCCTGGTACGCGGTATTTTCGAAGTCGTGGAAGGTTTGTTCCATGAAGGTCCGAGCGTCAACCGCGTCTTCCTCATCATCGTCGGCGTACTGTCTGCCCTCGCTGGTGTCATCATCTTGTTCCAGCCGGTCGCTGGTGGCGTCGCCTTTGTCTGGGTACTGGGTATTTACGCCCTCATTACCGGTCCGCTGATGATTGCCTTGGCCGTAGAGGTCAACAAAGCTGCCAAGCTTGAAGACGGCAAAAAGCGCTAAATAAAAATCTGCAAGAACTAACAACAGGGGGAGGTATCGTGGCTGGCTCGAAAACAAAAGCAGCATCGCAGTCGGCCCGTATCTCTCCTTGGGTTCTTCCGCTCACGGCAATCACTGTTATTGTCGTGGGCTTTTTATTTGTAAGACCCTACATGGGGGCAATCCTATTTTCGGCGCTTATAAGCTTTCTGTTCAATCCGGTTTATAAATATTTCGTGCACAAAACCAAGCGGCAAGGTCTGTCGGTAGCACTGACCATAACCGTCGCGACGCTTTCCATCATCATCCCGTGTCTCATTTTGGCAGCGCTGACGGTCGGACAGGTAAACACCATGATTGCCAACTACCAGCACGGCGACGTCTCGTTCGGCTCAGCACATATACAAGAAGTCGTAGACACCGGTCTGAGCCGCGTCGAGAACGTCGTGCACGCGCTGCCGGGCGGCGAAGGGGTCAACGTAGACAAAGCAGCTGTGCTCCAAAAGCTGAAAGACGGCTTAGTAACGGGCTTGAGCTTCATAGCACAGTCCATCGCACACATCGGCACCGCCATTTTTGGGTTCATCGGCACGTTCATACTGGCCATTTTCCTCATTTCGAGTATGCTCCGGTACCAGGACGAGCTACTGGCGTTTATAAAGAAAATCAGTCCGTTCGACAACTCTATCAACACGCTGTACCTGCACCGAGTCGCACTCATGACGAAAGCGATGGTGAAGGGCCAGTTCATAATCGCCGCAGCCCAAGGTGCCGCCGCCACTTTCAGCCTGTGGCTAGTGGGTCTGGATTATGCCGGCTTCTTTTTCATCTTCCTGACATTCCTGAGCTTCATTCCGCTTGGCGCTGGCATCGTAACCATCCCTATCGGCATTGTATTCATACTGACTGGACATATTTGGCAGGGCATATTCATTATACTGTGGCACATGTTCGTAGTTTCGATGATAGACAACATACTGCGGCCACGCCTGGTGCATCCCGACGCGCACCTTAACACGGCGCTCATGCTGCTAGCCGTGTTTTCCGGTATGGCCATATTCGGATTCCTGGGGGTGGTGTATGGTCCGGTCCTTATGATTCTACTCATTACCAGCATACGCATATACGCTGAATACAATGGCCGGCGTACACGACTGGGTCTGGCGGCCGAGAGCGAGTTCGACACGGGACAGCTGCCCGCCACAGAACCTAAACAGCCAACTTGGCGCAAGTGGTTGCCATTCTTAAAACAGCACTAACGGTTATTGTCTTGTGCTGGTTTAAAGGTATACTAGAAATATGAAAACCAAAAAACAAACTGATTTTGCACGTATACACATCAGCTCAAAACAACAGTTATTCGTTTTCGGTAGCCTAGTGGTCATGGTAGCCGGTCTGTTCGGCGTGTTCGGTCTAGTCGGCAACGCGCTAGGCAAAACTCCGGCAAGCACCTACAGTGCATGCCTGCAGGCGAACGGCAGCAAGTTGCTCGAAAGCTACCCCGAAATCTGCGTTACCAAAGAAGGCAAGCGCTTCCAAAACCCCAAACAAGTAATCGCAGCTCCAAAGAACAACGTATAAATCCGACGTTCAGGCTCGACGGATTCGATTAGCGAACCACTGGGCGCTGGGACGGATGGTTCGTTGCATGGTTGTACGGTCTACGGCAACAAGGCCGAAGCGGGGCCACCAGCCGTACGCCCATTCGAAGTTATCGAGCAAGCTCCAGTGCAGGTAGCCCAGCAGTTGCACGCCCGAACCCATTGCTCGCTGCAGTGCTCCGAAGGTTTCTTCGAGCCACCACTGCCGGTGCTCGTCGGCGCTGTCTGCCAGCCCGTTTTCGGTAATGAGAATCGGTTTCCGGTAGCGTCGCCACGTCGCTGCAATAACACACTCAATTCCGGCTGGCTCCATGTACCACCCCAAATCACTCACCGGCTGCTTCGGATTTTTGATTCTGCCGAGCCAGTCGCGGTATTCCGTAAAGTAGTAATTCAGTCCGACAAAATCCAGCGAGCTTTTCACCCGGTTCAAAAACCACCAATTCCAGGCGTAGGCCATAGCCCGCACGACCGCACGGTTCAGTGGATTCCGCCCATTCACGCAGCGTACGTCACCGAGCTGCGCCGCCAGCCCTACTTGTATGTCAGGATGGGTGCACTTGATACTGGCGTATGCCCGCTGGTGCGCTTCCGCCAGGTTGCGATACACCCGCAAACCAAGCAGTACGTTCTTGCGCTGCGGCGGCCACTCGCCCGTCATGTAGCTGAAGCTGGCGTACACATTCGGTTCGTTCAGGGTAAGCACGGAGCGTAGTTCGGCGCCGAATTCACTCATGACCTTTTGCACAAACCGCTCGAAATACTGCAAGTTGGCACGCTTTTCGAACGCTCCCTTCTGCGCGAACCACACCGGTACCGTCCAATGCCATAGTGTTAACACCGGCTCTACGCCTCGTCGTTTCAGACTTGCGATGTAGCGGCGGTAGTGCTCGACGGCCGCTTCGTCCCACTCGCCTTCGCGCGGCTCCAGCCGGGCCCATTCTATACCGAAGCGAAACGAATTCAGGTTCAGCTGCTGCAGTATGTCGAAGTCTTCTTCGTAGCGCTCTGCATGTTCGACGCCCTTGCCGAAAATATAGTTCTGCGGGTCGGCCAGGCTCGCCGCAATACGCTCCTGGTGCGGCAGCCACGCCAGCCGCTTTGGCGAATCGCGCGCCAGACGTTCGGCGTTCGCCTGTTCCCATTCGCTCCACTGCGTCGTCAAGCCGCCTTCTACCTGGTACGCAGCCGTACTTGCACCCCAAAGAAAATCATCAGGAAAACCAGTCATATACACAGTATACTTTAGTGCCCGATGTTGTGCAGCAACGCAACATACGTATCGTAGCGGCTCGCGAACAGCCATATGACAACGATGAGCAATACCGGAAACACGACGAACGCCTCTACGTTTTTGCCGGTAGTTACACGCAGCTTGCGCAGCGGCGGAAATCCGATTTTGAACGGAATCGGTAGGAACCATGGCACGCCTTCTTTAGTAAATGAGTCCATAACCAGGTGACTGGCATAGCCTATCATAAAGGCGTACCACACCAGCGTAATGTCGACGTGCGGCATTACAGGGTGCAGCACATGCAACAGCAGGTTGCATAACCACGAAAACAACACAAAACCAAGTATGGAATGGCTTATGAACCGGTGTCCGCCAAGCAGCTTGCCGAACGCCTTGCCTACGAAATGCCCTTCGGGCAAGTTCCGCCACAACGGCGCCGTCGGCTGGTCTATGTCCGGTGCAATCCCACCAAGCTGGTTCGCCAGTAATGCAACCAGGACCGTGCTAAGCGTCAAACTCGCCGGGTCATACACCAGCACCGCCACGGCCAGTGCCGCAACCGCCGCCAAATCATGCGTTCGCGCTGTCATATACCCAAGTATACCGTAAGCGTATTCATAACATCGACCTTTATCTTTGCTATACTCTAGGCATGATTGATTACATCCGAGATAACCTTCGTAAGCAGTACGATATCAATGCAGAATATTGCAATATCGACGCTGTAGTAGACAAGCCTCAAATGGCATTTAGCTGTGAAATATACCAGTCAAACAATGCAAAATACTATGCTGTCATAACAGGCAAAGACCGCTTACCGTCGAATGAAGCTATTGTGACATGCTTAAATGAATACGAGCAACAAGAAGAATATGATATTTATGCTCAATACATCTTTCTTAAACCACATTCGCCCATTCAAGGATTCTGCGTGTTTCAGTTAGAGCCGCACGTTATAGACGGCAGCCCTCAGCCAATGTCCGAGTTATATGACATCTAACTAGTAACTACTCTTGGCCAGACTTCTTTGTATTAGTAAGTTTCTGTTCGCGGCGGAGGGGGCGGAGGTATTGTTTGAGGATAGTTGCTTTCTTTTCGCCGAGCACGTGTACTAAGTCTTGGTCACGGGCTTGCATCACGCCACGCAGACTGCCGAAAGTTTTGATGAGTTTTTTGCGCGTAGCTGGCCCGATGGTCGGGATGTCGTCGAGCATACTCGCCGTCTGCTGTTTGGTGCGCAGTACCGAATGGTACGAGACCGCGAAGCGGTGGCTTTCATCGCGGATGCGCTGCAGCAGCTTTACCACCGGCTCATAGCGGTTAGCCCGTTCCGAACCACGCAGGTTCAGGCTGTGGCCAGAAGATTTGAACTGCCCCGGATGCAGGTTGATGCGTACAAATCCGTCTTTTTCTATAATCACGGCATCGCCGTTCATGAGCGGTGGGACCGCGATGTTCGAACCATCCTTTTTCACGATAATTTCGTCTTCTTCTTTCGCCATGCCGATTACCGGAATCGCCGTACCTCGTTCGACTTGCGCTCGTATGGCAGCCGCCACTTGCAGCGGGCCGCCGTCTACCAGGATGAGGTCGGGTTTGCCCCACGCCTTCAGATTCTTTTCGCTCAGTCGTCGCAGCAACGTCTCGTACATATTGCGCGGGTCGTCGTTGCGCTGGGTCGTTTTGAATTTGCGATAGGCGCCCTTGTCGCTCACACCATTCGTAAAAACCACCATGCTGGCGACCACGTTCGTGCCTTGCATGTGGCTGATGTCGTAGCCTTCGATGCGCCGCGGGAAACCGCCAAGACCCAGTAGCTCTACCAAGCCGCTCAGCGCATGGTCTTTTGCGATGTCCAAGAATTCTTTGTCGCTAAAGATGACTTGCTTGCCTAAGTTCTGTAATGCAGTAAGTTGATTGCGATATTTGGCTGCAAGCTCGAAGTTCTGTTGCTTGGCGGCAGCCATCATATCCTTTTCGACTTCGCGGATAATGGTTCTTCGTTTGCCTTCTATGACCGCGATGAGCTTGCGCAGGTTTTTGCGGTAATCTTCCAGGCTCGTTTTACCTTCCTCCAAACCTGGGTCTAGGCCTAAATGATAATGCAATG
Organism: Saccharimonadales bacterium (SeqCode); assembly: GCA_039809105.1. Lineage (GTDB taxonomy): Bacteria > Patescibacteriota > Saccharimonadia > Saccharimonadales > UBA4665 > JBDHUJ01. The sequence continues at coordinate 16,990 of JBDHUJ010000021.1, read as the reverse complement.
TCGCACGCTTTTGTCCGGGCACTTTGCGCGTTGCAAATGGGAAAATACGACGCAAAAGTTTTAGCGCCTGCCGTACGCCATACGTCGAAAAATATGGGCCGAAATATCGTGCGCCATCGTCGAGGGGACGGCGCGTGGTCGTGACGGTCGGATAGTCCGAATCGTAGTCGATGCGTATGTAGCTCATCGCCTTGTCGTCGCGCAGCAGAATGTTGTAGCGCGGCATGTAGCGGCGAATCATTTCGGCTTCCAGGAACAGCGCTTCCAGTTCGCTTTCTACGACCATCCAGTCGGTGTCGTAAATCTCCTCTACCAAAGCTTCCGTCTTCGGGTCGCGGCTCCGGCTGGCCTGAAAATACTGTCGCACCCGGTTCCTGAGCACCGCAGCCTTCCCTACATATATAATTTCGCCCGTTTTGTCCTTATGAAAATACACCCCCGGTTCCTTCGGGAGCTCCTTCAGCTTCGTTTCAAGCGCTTTGTTCACGTTCTTATTATAGCCCTGCCGCTATGCTGCAAACTAATACGGACGAAGCGAGTGGTATGCGCGGGGGAATAATGGTGCTCCCTGGCCGTTCACAATCTTTCCACCATGGCCTGCCCTTTTGGACAGAACCCTTAGCAAGCGTCGCTCCTTGTCGGGCAACTCGCAGAACCTGCGAATTGCACCAGCCACCGCATGCGGAGAGAGTTCAACCGCTGTTTCAGTCTCTGCAATACCCGCATCAACTGTCGCATCCGTATCTACCATTTGGAATCCTGAACCATCGAGAGTTTGGTTTACTTCGTTCAAGAGAGCCTCTCTGGTCTCTGGGTCGGCAACAGTAGCAGCGAACGCCAATTCACCTACCGCCCGCTGCGAAGCTGACGTCAGTATTCCTGATTCTGGCACATGCATTAATACATCTGACATATCCTAACATTATAGCACATTATGCTAATGTTTGTCAATGCTTGGGTACGTTTTAACAGGGGTGAATGCTAATCACCTATCACCTACCGCGTCATTCCCGACTCGACCGGGAACCCATCCTTTATCCTCTTCGTCATTCCGAACTTGATTCGGAATCTTCTTTGGGGACACGGAAAAGATCCTGAATCAAGTTCAGGATGACGAAAAATGGGTTCTCGCCTGTGCCGGAATGACAGGAAGCAAAACGTTGCATTTACTACGTTTGACAGGGTAAGCGCAGGCGGTTTAGAATGCGGTATGGGTATACTAAACACTTCTCTTCAACCGAGTTTTCCACTAGCATTAACTTTTAACGACGTTCTGCTCAAACCGGGCTACAGCGGGTTCGACCGCGGCGAGATTTCGCTCGAAACGCAGCTCACTAGAAACATTAAACTAAAAAGTCCGTTTGTGGCCGCGCCCATGGACACGGTTGCCGAACACAAGTTGGCAATTACACTCGCCAAACTCGGTGGTATCGGCATCATTCACCGCAACCTGACCATTGCCGACCAAGCAGCCGAAGTCGCCAAAGTCAAAGAAGCCAAGCAGCGCGTTGGCGCAGCAGTTGGCTCCAGCCCAGGTTTTGAAGCTCGTGTCGATGCACTAGTAGACGCTGGTGTAGACGTCATAGTTGTCGATTCGGCACACGGCTACGCGAAGAAAGTCATCGACACGCTCGAATACATAAAGAAAAACTACAAGGTCGATGTCATAGCCGGGAATGTCGCCACACGCGAAGGCGCACAGGCGCTCATCGACGCCGGTGCAGACGGCTTGCGCGTCGGCATGGGCCCAGGCGCAATCTGCTCGACCCGTATCGTTTCAGGCATGGGCGTGCCGCAGCTGAGCGCACTGCTCGATACTTGCGCCGCAGCTCGTCCCGCGGGTGTACCGGTCATCGCCGACGGCGGAATCATATACTCCGGCGATGTCGTGAAAGCCCTTGCGGCCGGCGCTAGCACCGTCATGATGGGCCGCATGTTCGCAGCGACCGAAGAATCACCCGGCGACGTCGTACGGCTCAAACCCGACCAAGTTCCGAGCCGGTTCCAAAGCATCGTCGACGGTTCCAAAAAAGAATATGTCTTCAAAACGTACCGTGGCATGGGCTCGATAGGCGCTATGGAAAAAGGTCTCAAAATAAGCAGCGAAGACGAGTTCCACGGCAAAAGTTTTCAGGGCGAAGTGCTGGTAGCCGAGGGTGTAGAGGGCTTAGTTCCCTGCTCTGGCACCGTCAAAGATTTATTGGACCAAATGGTCGGCGGCATATACTCCGGCATGTATTACGTCGGCGCAAAAACCATTCCGGAACTCTGGGAAACCGCGCAGTTCATGCAGATAACCCAGGCGAGCCTTAGCGAAAGCCATCCGCACGACCTATTCATTACTAACCCAGGGAAGAACTACCAATGAACCAACAAACGCTCGTCATCTTGGACTACGGCTCGCAGTACACACAGCTTATAACACGCGCCAGCCGCGAGCTTGGTGTGTACAGCATCATTCTGCCATTCAAAAGTTCCGTGGCAGATATCAAAAAACATAAACCACACGGTATCATGCTATCTGGCGGACCGAATTCGGTTTACGAGAAAGATGCGCCTTCATTTGACTCTGAACTTTTGAAACTTGGCGTGCCAGTACTTGGCATTTGCTATGGCATGCAGCTGCTGGCGCGCGAACTCGGTGGCAGCGTCGAAGGTTCGCAGACGCGCGAGTACGGCGATGCGACTTTGACCGTACTTGGTTCCAGCAAGCTTTTTGGTGCGTCGTCGGGCAATAGCCGCGTGTGGATGAGCCATGGCGACCATGTCACAACCGTGCCGGACGGGTTCAGCGTGACTGCCAAAAGCGGCGAAATTATCTGCGCCATGGAAGACCCGGAGCGCAAACTGTTCGGCCTGCAGTTTCACCCGGAAGTCGCGCACAGTGCGCGTGGCCGGAGCATTTTACAAAACTTTTTCCGATTGTGCGGGTTCCGTGGCGATTGGTCGGCGGAATCTATTCTGGACACGCAAATCACGAAAATCCGGGAAACGGTCGGTACTAGTAACGTCATTTGTGCGCTTTCTGGTGGCGTGGATTCATCGGTTGCCGCAACGCTTGTCGACCGGGCAATCGGCAACCAGCAAACCTGTATTTTCGTCGACACCGGCTTGCTCCGGCAAAACGAATACGATGAAGTCTTGGCTGCATACAAAGCAGTCGGTTTGAATGTGCGGCCGGTACGCGCCGCCGAGCAGTTCTACAAAAAACTGGCGGGCGTGACCGATCCAGAACAGAAACGGAAAATCATCGGCGGCGAATTCATCGCCATTTTCGAGCAAGAGGCCGCCAAAGTACCCGATACGAAATTCCTGGTGCAAGGCACACTCTACCCGGATGTCATAGAATCGGTTTCGGTAAACGGTCCGAGCGTGACCATAAAGTCGCACCACAATGTCGGCGGCCTGCCGGAAAAAATGAACCTGAAGCTCATCGAACCACTGCGCGAACTTTTTAAAGACGAGGTGCGTGAACTCGGCGCAGCGCTCGGTTTGCCCGACAGCATCGTGCAGCGCCAGCCGTTTCCGGGGCCTGGTCTTGGAATCCGGATAATCGGCGAAATAACCCCGGAGGCAATTGACGTTTTGCAACAAGCAGATGCTATTGTCCGGCACGAAATAGACGCGCACGATATACGTCCGGATGTCTGGCAGTTCTTTGCCGTGTTACTGCCCATAAAGTCAGTCGGCGTCATGGGCGATGGCCGCACCTACGAACAAGTCGTCGCTATCCGCGCCGTCAGCAGCAGCGACGGCATGACTGCCGATTGGTCTCGCCTGCCGCATGACCTGTTAGCGAAAATGTCGAGCCGCATCATTTCCGAAGTCCGCGGCGTCAACCGCGTCGTCTACGACATCACTTCCAAACCACCCGGCACTATCGAATGGGAATAATTGCCGCCGGTTAAAGCATTGTATGCGCGGGTTTTTCGAGTGAGTATTTTGCAGCGGGGACACGGTGATAGTTGGGAAGGTAGCGAGTGACGACCGCTTCGTAAAACAACGCAACGTCTTCGGGCGCCAGGTCTTGCCGGACCGCGTCTCTGAGCTCGGCGAGCGTGAGCCAACGCAGGTCTTGCGATTCGCCTTCTGCCGGTTTGTTTGCCGGCGCCGCTTCGGCCACGAACGCAAAGCACATATCGGAGTGGTAGTGCTCGCCCGGAACTTTGTGGGTGTTCATAAGCACCGGCACAGGATGTTGCACTGCACCGGGTGCTGACACCAGCTGGTCGTCGGGCTGCAAAACCTGTAATTCTTCCAGCGTGTAGCCGCTTTCTTCGCGCAGTTCATGGGCGATGGTCTGCCACGGTGTCTCGTCCAGTTCTATATGCCCACCGACCTGGAACAGCTTGCCGAATTTGCGGTGCATATGCACCAGCACCCGCGGCTCATCGCCATCGACCCGGACGATATACGCGCCCGCAGTCATATCGTGCTGTCCCGGTTCAGTATGTATATGTGGCATCTTACCCTCTCGGTTCCGCTATGTTGTAGTGCGTCGCGGAATAGACGTACTGCTCGGTGAACAGTTCGCGGAACGGCACCACCGAATTCTGCTCGTAGAATATGAGCAGCGCCTCTTTGTAAGCGGTTTCGTCGACGCTGCGGTAGGACACAGGCGCAAGGCCTTGCGAAAGCAGCAACGCGTTCGCCGTCATACGGGCCGTGCGTTTGTTGCCGTCGGCGAAGGGCTGTATGTAGCTCATACCGACCGTGAGCATCAGCGCTTTTTCGTACGCATTCGGCGCCTTCCCAATGTATCCGAGCAGCAGTTCCAACGCCTCGCGGATTTGGAACCCGTTTCCGAGCGGTTCGTATTCCGTACCAGTTATACCGACGATGGTATTACGCAGATTTTTGGCAACTCCAAGCTTTTCGACAATAAGTTCGTGCAGCTTTTCGATGTACGAAATACTCGGCTGACCCCAGCGTTCTTGCGTTTTCCATACAAAATCAAACGCCGCTTTCTGGTTGAGTAGCATTTGCGTCTCAAACTCGGTGTTTGTGGGCGAAACGATACCATACGTCAGCAACTTCTCAGTATCGAGCAAGGTGTACGTATTGCCTTCGATACGCCCGGATTTCCATGACATTTCAACCATGAAACGCTGCAGTTCTTTGGCATGCACCGCCTGGTTATTGGCTGCCTTTTCCTGGAATTCTGCAGTCGCTCGTTCCAGGGAAACCATGCTACCTTCGTCTAATACGGTCGCATAGCTGCTTTCAAATAGATTGTGGTTGAACTGTTTTGTAGCCAGGCGGTTTTCTTGCGGAGTTTCAAGATAGCTTGCAACATTCAGGGGCCGCAACAGCACCCCACGCTTGGAAAGTTGGTAGCGCACCGAACGGCCGCCACCTTCGCGTTCCAGGTAGCCCGCTTCGTGTAGCTCACTTAATGCACGCTTTACCGTCACGAGTGAAAGCTCATCCGCCAAACGGGCATGGACATCCGACGAGGCCAACACTGCACCCCGGCTAAAAACCGCTAAAACCGCTTTATTCGTATCATTCATACCCTCTAATCGTATCATGATGATACGATTAGCGTCCAGTTTCAGCCCTTTTTGATACGTTTACGGAAATGCTGGGACTCTCCTTGCAAAGAGTTACCGCTTGGAAATGATACTCAGTATCGACTCAACTGTTTCCTGGAGCGTACTGTCGGAATTATCGATGACGGAGCCGAATGAAGGGTTTGCGATGCCCGTATCGTAATGATGCTTGATACGCTGCACTTCCCATTCTGAAAGCTCTCGGTCACCTCGTTTGCTCTGCGCAACTTCAAGCCGAGGCGCGAGCGTAACGACATACTGCTCATCCGTATGTATCTCGCGTTCAAAACGGTCATAGTCCCTTTGGCGAACGACGTAATTCGCTACGACACTCCGTCCGTTCGCGATACTTTCATTGATTTTTGCGATTGCAAGGTCCATAGATTTATCTAGGTCAGTAGCAAGATTGAAGTTCGGAATACTATCGTTCAGGTCATCGACATTTATGAAATCTGCGTCCAATTTTTCGGCAAGTAATTTTGATGTCGTCGTTTTGCCCGAGTTGATGCTACCGCTGATAAATACCAATTTAGGCATTTGCTAGCGCCTTTTGGCCTGCATGATAGCAATCCTCTGTATGATAGAGATTGACGGGGGTTTGTTTGCAGGGTTCGCAGATGAGCACGAGGTCGTTGCAGCTAGCAAGCGCGCAGTTTTCGTAGTTACTGGTCAGGCCACCGCAGTGAATGCAGGTGCCGATAACTTTCGCGTGGTCGCTGAACTCCATGCCCATACGGTCGTCGAACACGTAGAGCGAACCTTCCCACAGGCCATCGTCACCGTATTTTTCGCCGTATTTTACGATACCGCCGTCCATTTGGTAGACATCTTCGAACCCACGATTTTTCATAAGTGACGAAAGGATTTCGCAGCGGATGCCGCCGGTGCAGTACGTAACGACTTTCTTATTTTTGATGTCGTCATACTTGCCGCTTTCCAGTTCGCACACAAAGTCCTTACTAGTGCGCGTGTCGGGCACGACCGCGTTTTTGAACTTGCCGACTTTGGCTTCGTACGCGTTGCGACCATCGAAAAATACGACATCGTCGCCATGTTCTTCGACCAGTTTATTTACTTGTTCTGGCTTAAGATGTTTACCGCCACCGACGACGCCGTTTTCATCTACCTTCAGCTCGTCAGCTACGCCGAATGATACGATTTCGTCCCGGACCTTGACCTGTAGTTTCGGGAAATGGTCACGCGTACCTTCGCTCCATTTGAACTGCGTGTTTTTGAAGTATGTTTTTGTTTCTTTTACATACGCCTTTACGTCATCTATGTCACCACCGACCGTACCGTTTATGCCATGCGTAGAAATGAGAATCCGGCCTCTCAAACTCAGCCGTTCACACAGCGCACGCTGCCACAGCCGCACCGCTTCCGGGTCGGCAATCGGCTGGAACTTGTAGTAAAGCAATATCTTTTGCACGCCAGTATTATACAAGTTTTCCCTTTCCTTTTCCAGGGGTCGAAGCATGGCCCATTTCCCTGTCATCCTGAACTCGTTTCAGGATCCATGCGGTGGCACGGACGCTGATATGAAGGTGTGGGTGCTGAAACGAGTTCAGCATGACAAGGATATGTTGCGCTTATTACTACATATTTTTATCTGTTAGTGTTGACAGGTGGAGTATAATGGTGAAATATCACTAATTTAACGGAAAGGGTCCAGCAATGCGCTATCGTCAGAATTTTACCGTACTACCAGGCTATACCCTGACCGTATGTCACTAATTCTCGATTTCAAAACCAAACTGGCATATGTGAGCCAGAAGCAAACTTAACTAATCAAACATACTACTTCGAACTATGTTCGTCACCAGGCAAACATCGCTCGAACTAATTCAGGTCGGCACCAAGGAGGGCCGTACCTATGCCGAGACAATACTCAATAAAACGCGCCGCTCGGGCGTATATCGCCGAGATATGGCATCAGCGTAAATGGTCCATTGCCGCGCTTTTGCTGCCCGGTCTTGGTAGTATTTTTACGCGTTATATTCCGCCACTCGTTATCGCGGCGATGATTAAGAACTTCGACGGGCATATACCGAGTAACTGGCACGCCATTGTGCCGTATCTTAGCCTGATAGTTGCTTCATGGCTGGTCGGTGAAGCCGTCTGGCGCGTTGCGTTCCTATTCCTCAACCGCACTGACGCAGATGGCATGCGCAATCTCTACGCCACCGCCCTACAAGAACTTCTCAAGAAAGATGCGGCGTTCTTCAACGACAACTTTGCCGGTTCGCTGACCAAAAAGGTCATTGGATATGGTAAGAACTTTGAGAGTTTCATGGATACGTTGTCTTTCAACGTCTTTGGCAGTCTGGTGCCGCTTGGTTTTGCGCTCGTCGTGCTTTGGACCATTTCACCCCTGCTCGTCGGCGTAATGCTAACACTCATCATCGTAACGGCTGTTGTCGTATTGCCTTTCATACGCAAACGGCAACGCATGGTAATCGACCGTGAAGCAGCCAGCAACCAGATGGCAGGGCATGTGGCTGACGTCATCGGTAACATCAGTGCCGTGCAAGCTTTTGCCCAGGAAGAGAGCGAGCAAAAACGCCACAAGTCGTTCGTCGACCACTACATGAAGACCGCTCGCCGGACTTGGGACTACCACGTGCTGCATATCGATATGATAGTCGCACCGAGCTGGATAGTAACGAACACCGTCGGCTTGGTCGTAGCTATTATGTTCACGGACAACGCTGCCAGCTTGGCTGCCGTCTTCCTGACGTTCAGCTATTTCATGACTGCTACCGAAATCCTGTTCGAGTTCAACCGCATTTACCGCAACCTCGAAACCGCGATTTCCGAAGCCGCCCAGTACACTGCCCTGCTGGAAGAATCGCCCCGCATCCAAGAACGTGCGGACGCAAAGCCTCTTAAGGCTATACGTGGAGACATTGCATTCAAGGATGTAGACTTTGCCTACGACGAACAGACGGACGGGTTACTTTTCGACAAGTTCAACCTGCATATCAAGCCGGGCGAAAAGATTGCGCTCGTCGGCCATTCTGGTGGGGGCAAGACCACTGTGACCAAACTGCTCTTACGCTTCGTGGACGTATCGGGTGGCGAGCTGCTCATTGACGGGCAGAACATTGCGGACGCGACCTTCGCTTCACTACGGAGCGCCATCGCATCCGTTCCGCAGGACCCTGCTATGTTTCACCGGAGCCTAAAGGATAACATCCGTTATGGCAATCCTACTGCCTCAGACAAAGCAGTGGCTGAAGCAGCTCGGCAAGCAAATGCACTTGAATTCATCGAGAAGTTGCCGGAAGGTTTTGAAACGCTCGTCGGTGAGCGCGGTGTGAAGCTGAGCGGTGGTCAGCGGCAACGTATTGCCATTGCCCGCGCGATGCTCAAGAACGCACCGATTTTGGTTCTGGACGAGGCAACTTCAGCACTCGACAGTGAAAGCGAAGTGCTCATACAGCAAGCGCTTTGGAAGCTCATGGAAGGCCGCACCGCCATCGTCATCGCCCACCGCCTGAGTACCATCCAGAAAATGGACCGAATCATCGTGCTCGACCACGGTAAGATAGCCGAACAAGGTACGCACAAAGAACTCATAGGTAAAAAGGATGGCGTATATGCCAAACTTTGGGCGCATCAGTCTGGTGGATTCATCGAAGAATAAGTCAGAAAGCAGTACACTAGTACAGAACCATGAAAGATAAATCTTCAACCGACAAAATAGCCATACGGCACTTCTGGCGCTTATGCGCCCAGCATAAGCGCCTGTTTGTGTTTACGTGGTTCATCCCACTGGCCAACCTTGGCATGGGTGTCGTGGTGCCGTTTCTCATTGGTAAAATACTCGGTTCGCTCGCGGTACCTGGTTCGGAAGTCGCGCCGTTTATCGTCAGCCTTGTTGTTGTGTCGGTAGTGACCGTAGCACTCAACAATATCGCGTTCAGGAACTTTTTCGAACTACAGCCGCGAGTCATGGCAAACCTGGACAACGAAGCGATGGACAGGCTTTTGAAGCGCGGGGCAAGTTTTCATAACAATCGCATTTCGGGCAAGTTGGTTTCTGATGTCGGCGACTACGCGGCCGGATTTATGCAGCTTTCCAACGCGTTCTTCATCGATACCATTCCTTTTGTTGCCATCGTAGTACTCGGCATAATCCTGGTCGGTGTCAGCTCGCCTTTGCTCGGTCTGGTGCTTCTGGCCATGACAAGCCTGGTCATTGCGTCGACCATACGCTTCAGGCGCAAAATGAAGCCACAACGCATAGCGCGGCAAGCGGCCGGCAAGGCAATGATTGCCCATGTAGCCGATACTATAGTGAACAACCAAACCGTAAAAACATTCGGCACCGAACAGCACGAAATGCAACAACATAACGCACTAGCTTCGCATTTGCTTGGGCTGCGGATTGACAACTGGCGTTCGATGGCCTCGGACGGCTCCAGACGATTGGCTGGGCTCCTGCTGTTTCAAATCACCTTTGTGCTCGTGCTGACATGGGAGGTTCACCGAAACCCGGCGCTCCTGGCAACCGGTATCTTTGCATTTTCATACACGGTGATGCTGAGCAACCGTCTGTTCCAAATCGGCAACATCATGCGCCAGATAGAGGAAGCGCTGCTGCAGGTTGCGCCGATGACCGAAATGCTGCAGGAAGACATAGAAATCGTCGACGACCCGGGCGCGCCGGAACTTGCAGTTCGCAGCGGTGACGTCTCATTCCGTGGCGTCTCATTCCGATACCAGGACGCGTCGAGCAAGGATGTCGTGTTCCAAAATCTGAACATTCACGTCAAAGCTGGTGAGAAAATCGGATTGGTCGGACCGAGTGGCGGTGGCAAGACCACACTCACCAAGCTGCTGCTGCGGTTCGAAGATGTGACGAGCGGCGAAATAGCCATCGACGAACAAAATATCGCGCACGTTACGCAAGCCAGCTTACGCCAGTCGATTGCATACGTTTCGCAAGAGCCGCTGCTGTTCCACCGTTCCATCCGCGAAAATATCGCGTATGGCAACATCGATGCGACCGACAAAGAAGTGCTCGATGCGGCCAAAAAAGCTTCCGCCCATGCATTCATCACCAAACTGCCGAATGGTTACGAAACGGTTGTCGGTGAGCGCGGCGTGAAGCTCAGCGGCGGCCAACGGCAACGTATCGCCATTGCGCGTGCAATCTTAAAAGAAGCGCCAATATTAGTGCTCGACGAAGCAACCTCCGCGCTCGACAGCGCGAGCGAAAAGCTCATCCAGTCTGCGCTGACCGAGCTCATGAAAGACAAAACCGCGCTGGTTATCGCCCACCGCCTCAGCACCATTCAGAAAATGGACCGGATACTCGTACTCAACGAAGGCGCCGTAGTCGAAGACGGCAGCCACAAAGAACTGCTCGCGAAAAATGGGCTCTACGCCAAACTTTGGGCGCACCAAAGCGGCGGGTTCATAGAAGAGTAGCTATTTCTGTGCGATAAAATGGAGCATTTGGCCCATGCCACGGGTTTCATGCGCAGCGCCGAGCGCCTGCTCTACCGCCAGTACTGACTCTTGCTCGGCCTCGCTGAGTTCGATAGTTAGGCGGTAATCAGCATCGTGCGCAATTCGTACACCCTTCCATTCAAGATTCCTTAGCCCCAACCCCGTCAGGTAGCCTTGCAGTGTCTCGGGCCGGAAAGCCCAAACCAGCTTGCCCATGTGGTTGGTGAATTTGTCTTCACGGCGTAACTGATTTGCGGCTGAGTAGTCTTGCTCGGCAACGACTCGCGAATAAGCCCCCGCCCAACCTTTTTCCAGTAGCGAAAGAGTGCCTGCTGGTTTAAGTAACTGGCTAAGGCTAGTAATGAACGCCTCTGGGTCGTCGGTGTACATAGCAACGCCGTGTGAAAGCACCACGTCGTAACTATCTGCCTTGCCGTCGGCCAGAAGCGTTTCTGCCGTGCCCTGTACGGCCATGATGCGAGTGGCAATGTCAGGCTCTAGCTGTGCTACCTTTTCCTGAGCTAAAGCTATCTGGTCTGCAGCTGGCTCCACGATGGTGACCGAGTGGCCGAGTTCCGCCAACCAAACGGCATCTATGGCCGCACCGCCACCGATGTCAGCGATGTTGAGCGGCTTATCACCCAGAACTGCTCTTAAGTTCTGCTGCACTAGTTGGTAGCGTATAAACCCACGCACCGTATCGGCATAGTCGGCAAACTTCTGAGCCGTCTTGCCGGTAAACGCATTTTCGGTTCTGGCCTTCATGTTGCCCCTCCTTTGTCAGCAGTATACAAAAAGAGCCCGTGCTATGACAGGCTCTTTTTTGTTAACGCAAGGCTATTGTTTTTCGGGGTTGGTGCCTTGGTCGTGGGATTCTTTCTGCTCTTTGCCGCCTGGGCGGACTTCGTCGGCCTGGGTACCTTCTTCGGCAGAGCTTTCGTTGTCAGATTCGACGCCTTCCACAGTTGCCTCGGCATCACCGCCAGCGTCGTCGTTAGCAGCCGCCAGAGCACTTGGCTCAAAGACCGTTACGATAACATGTTCCGGTTCGGTTTCGACGACCACACCGCTTGGTACGGTCAAGTCTGCGACAGTCAGCTGGTCACCGACTTCGGCGAGCTTTTCGGCGTCGTAGGTCAGTTCGTCCGGCAGGTCTTTCGGCAGGGCTTTGACTTCGACGCTCGTGAGCTGTTCGAGCACAATCAGGCCGGCGCGTTCTGCCGGGCTAGCTTCGTTGCCTTCGTCGTAACGAGCGTGGACGGGGATTTCGGCAGCGACTTTTTCGTTGGCACGGACGGCACCGAAAACGATGTGTGTCATGGAGTTGTAAACCGGGTCAAACGTCACATCCTTGATGATGGTGGTGTATTTTTTACCACCAGCACTGACCTGCACCGGGTGGTGCTTGCCGGCATCGTGAAATGCCTTGTGCGCCGCCTGGTATTCAACCTGTATATGCACCGATGCGTTCCCGTGGTCGTGGATGACCCCCGGTACAATCCCATCCTTACGTAACTGCTTCAAGCCTTTTCCCACCACGTCGCGCGTGTCGACGTCTAAAACAATTTGGTCAGACATAGTCGGTAAACCCTCTCTTTATGTACCTTCTATTATACCATATCCTTTTATTGCAAGGACGGACCTTGCTGCAAGGTCCGTCCTTGCAACTAGTCTGCGGTTATGTGCTTCAGTTCGTCGAGCATATCTTTGTGGGATTCGTAATCAGCTACAAATCCCAGATACGTACCGTTGGGGAATGCTTGTGCGATACGGTCTGGCCGCACCCAATCCGCCTGCTTCTCTTGCGTGTAATACGGCAGGCTGGACCACTCCCAGGTCCGCCATGCTTTCGGGTTCAGGTGTATATACCGCGATATGTGCAGCCAGTAGGAATTTTCATCTATATGCGATGCCTTGAAGACGCCCTGGAACAAGTGGCCCGTCCAGTCATATTTGTGATTCATATAACCTGTATATGATGTCGCAAGACCTCGCATAAAGTCGCTGATAGCCCGTTCAGATTTCTGGTAAAGCAGCAGGTGGAAGTGGTTTGGCATGAGGCAGAATGCGAGAAGCTCGATATCGCCATACCAGTTTTTGCGAGGACGCCCAAACTTATCCGTCGTACGCTCCTCTTGCAAACTCAGTTTTATGATATTCAGAAATACCGCATAGTCCTGCTCATCAAGAAAAATCGGTTGTTTGTTATTGCCCCTATTGTAAACGTGATAGACTTCTCCGGGCACCCACACCTTATTACGGTTTCTACTTGGCATACCTGCAGTATATTGCAAGGACGGACCTTGTTGCAAGGTCCGTCCTTGCAATAGAGAGAGGTGGGTATAATAGGAGGGATGTTTGACCCGACACATCTCATACAGACCGGCGGACTGCTGCTGATTGCGGCCATTATTTTCGCTGAGTCGGGGATGATGGTCGGTTTTTTCTTCCCCGGTGACACGCTGCTTCTGAGCGCAGGCATATTGGCCGCCGCCGGCACGCTTTCGTTGCCCGCAGCCATAATAGTCATCGCCGCCGCAGCCATCGCCGGTGACAATGTCGGCTACCAAATAGGCAAAAGCTTCGGACCGAAGCTGTTTAAAAAAGAAGACGGCATAATTTTCCGCCACGACTACATCATGCGCGCCGAGTCGTTCTTCGAAAAATACGGCAGTAAAACCATGCTGGTCGCACATTTTATCCCCATCGTCCGCTCGTTTGCGCCGGTCGCTGCCGGAGCTGCCCGCATGAACCGCAAGCAATTCGTCATCTTCGATGCCATCGGCAACATTGCCTGGACGGTATCACTCGTCCTGTTTGGCTACTTTGTGGCCAGCCAAATTCCCGGTATTGAAAACTACATCGAGCCTATACTCATCGGCATCGTGCTCCTAACCCTCATCCCCACTCTTTACCACGCTCTCAAAGACCCCAAAATCCGCGCCTCTCTAAAATCCAAGTTCTCTCGCCCCAAGAAAACCGACACAAAACAAGACTAAAGCATGCGCTGCAGGAACTGGCCGGTGTAAGATTCTTTGACTTTGGCGATTTGTTCTGGCGTGCCTTCGGCCAGGACGCGGCCGCCGCCGTTGCCGCCTTCTGGGCCCATGTCTATGAGCCAGTCGGCACTTTTGATAACGTCTAGGTTGTGTTCAATAACGAGCATGCTGTTGCCAGCGTCTACCAGCGCTTGCATGACGCCAAGTAACTTTTCGACATCAGCCATGTGCAGGCCAGTCGTCGGTTCGTCCAGAATGTAGAGTGTGCGGCCGGTCGGGCGACGGCTGAGTTCGCTGGCAAGTTTTATGCGCTGCGCTTCGCCACCGCTCAGCTGCGTTGCTGGCTGGCCGAGCGAAATGTAGCCCAGACCGACATCAACCATAGTTTGCAGCTTGCGTGCAATAGCGGGTTGGTTTTCGAAGAATTCCAGCGCCTGTTCGCACGTCATTTCCAATACGTCACTTACAGTCTTGTCTTTGTAGTGGATTTCCAAAGCTTCGCGGTTGTAGCGCTTGCCGTGGCAAACTTCGCACGGCACGTACACGTCCGGCAAGAAGTGCATTTCTATTTTTATAATTCCGTCGCCGGCGCAGTTTTCACAGCGTCCGCCCTTGACGTTGAAACTGAAGCGTCCGGCGCTGTAGCCACGTAATTTCGCTTCGGGCACACTCGCAAATAACTCACGAATAGGCGTAAATAAACCGGTGTATGTGGCCGGGTTCGAACGTGGCGTACGGCCGATGGGCGACTGGTCGATGATGATAGCTTTGTCGAGTTCGGAGATGCCTTCAATGTCGTCGTGCTTGCCGGGAACAGTGCTTGCGCGATGTAAACGCGCCTGCAATTCCTTCGCCAAAATATCGTTTATAAGACTCGATTTTCCAGAGCCAGAAACACCACTCACCACGACTAATTCGCCGAGCGGAATGTCGACCGAAACGTTCTGCAAGTTGTTTTCGCGCGCACCGACGATGCGTAGTTTTTTGCCATTGCCTTTGCGACGACGCTTCGGCACGTCAATGACTTTGCGCCCGCTCAGGTACTGGCCAGTTATGCTGTCTTTGGTCTTTTCGACTTCCGCCGGCGTGCCTTGCGCCACCACATGACCACCGTGGATTCCCGCACCCGGACCAATGTCTAAAAGATAGTCGGCAGTGCGGATGGTGTCTTCGTCGTGCTCTACTACAATGACTGTATTACCAAGGTCACGCAGGTGCTTCAGCGTTTTGATAAGCCGATCGTTGTCGCGCTGGTGCAGGCCAATAGATGGCTCGTCCAGCACGTACAACACGCCCATCAAACCCGAACCGATTTGGGTTGCCAAGCGAATGCGCTGCGCTTCCCCACCGCTCAATGTCGTAGCGGAACGAAGCAATGTAAGGTAATTCAAACCGACGTCTTGCAGGAACGTCAGACGCGCACAAACTTCCTTCAGCACCAACCGCGCAATCTGCATATCTTTGTCGCTGAGTTTGAGCGAGTTCATGTGCTCGACCGCGTCGTCTATAGAAAGCTCGCAGATGTCCATAATGGATTTGTCGCCGATGGTCACCGCCAGAACTTCCGGCTTCAAACGCCGGCCGTGGCAGGCGTAACATGGCTTTTCCTGCATAAAACGTTCTATGTCGCGGCGCATGAAATCGCTGTCAGTTTCTTTGTGCCGGCGCTGCAAGTTGGGGATGACACCTTCGTAAGTCGTGCTGAATGCGCGGCCACCGCCCAGCGACACGCGGTACGTATCATCACCCGTTCCGTACAAAATGCGCTGCATGTTTTCGGGTGTAATTTCGCCAGTTGGAGTGTGTAAACTAAACCGATACTTTTCAGCCACAGCTGACAACTTCTTCATATACCAGTTGTCGACGTTTATGCGATTGTATGGACGGATAGCACCTTCCGCAATCGTCAGTCGGCCATTCGGAATCACCAGCTCCGGGTCAACCTCAAGCCGCGAACCCAAGCCAGTACAAACCGGGCACGCACCATGGGGCGAGTTAAAGCTGAAGGTGCGCGGTTCAAGTTCGGGTATAGTGACTTCGGGGTGGTTCGGGCAGGCGTACATAAGGCTGTACGTCCACGTTTCGTCTGTGTCGGCATTTAGCGCAACTATCTTACCCTCGGCGACTTCCAGCGCTTGCTCAGTGCTTTGCGCCAAACGACTGCGCGAAGCTTCGTCGTTTATAAGCCGGTCGACGACTATTTCTATGCGGTGCCGATGGTTCTTATCGAGCTCCGGAAATTCATCCAGCGCGTACACCACGCCATCCACTCGGACACGTGCAAAGCCAGCACGTTGGTACTGCTCGGGAATGTGCTCGAAGGCGCCTTTTTTGTCTATGACGACAGGTGCGAGAATCATCAGCCGCGCGCCAGCCGGCAGTGCGGCGATTTGGTCGACAATGTTCTGGGTGGTCTGGCGCACCACCGGCTCGCCATCGATAGGACAGTGCGGCACACCGATGCGCGCAAACAACAAGCGCAAGTAATCATAGATTTCAGTCACAGTCGCAACTGTCGAACGTGGGTTGCGAGAAGTCGATTTCTGGTCGATGGAAATCGCAGGCGACAAACCGTCTATTTGGTCGACATCCGGCTTTTCCATCAGTCCCAAAAACTGCCGGGCATACGCACTCAGACTTTCGACATAGCGGCGCTGCCCTTCCGCATAAATCGTGTCAAAAGCCAACGAAGATTTACCCGAACCCGAAAGGCCGGTTATGACAACGAGCTTCGCCCGAGGAATCGTCACATCGATATCCTTCAGGTTGTGCTCGCGCGCTCCCTTAACTACGATTTCATCATTCATTAACCCGTAGAGTATACGCCTTTTCCCCGTTTTTTTCTAGGGCGCAGCTTTACAGGTTCACTAAACTAAAACGGAACATCCCGTAAACTTGTAAGTGCAAACCTAACAAGTACAGAGGAGATGTTCCAATGTCAAAACTACCAGATATTCCTGGGAATAAAAAGTGCTGGCTGGT
>JBDHUJ010000020.1:0-30358 GCA_039809105.1 Saccharimonadales bacterium (SeqCode) | reverse complement strand
GTAGTCCGGGGAGACAAAGTGAGGAAGATAGGCATAAAGGCCAGCCTGAAGAAAGCGGGCAGGAGTACAGCATACATGGAGTATCTACTGGGGATGTAGGGGCATATGCGATTGCCCTGCTTGAAAGTTAGCATTATTATAAAACTTCATACTTATCTATGCAAATGCGTTTAGATATAGGAAACTGAGTGGCTTACGCCACACTAGGATTTCGGCCTTCCGGCCGTGACCGTTCCATCCTTCAAGGGAACCCAGATGGGTTCCCTTACGGTCGCCGCGGCGACCTATCCTTCCGGACTGCAGACCAACGCCAGTGGGAGGTCGCCACGGCGACGGCAACGATTCTGCAACCAACGCTAGTGATACTACCGACGTCAGCTACCAGCCGCCGCCTCCACCACCACCGCCTCCACCGCCGGAGAAACCACCGCCCCCACTGAAGCCGCTGCTACCAGAGCTGCTGGGCGGACTGAAGCTAGTGTTGACCGCCGAGGCGAAACCGCTGTTCAACGAGCCGACGAAGTAACCCGCATTGAATGCCGTCCAGTTGCCGCTATACCAGTCGGGCGGCGTGGTGTAGATACTTTCGAACTTGCCCGCCCACTGCTTTTCGACGCCGAGCACGATGGCGTACGGCAGGAGCTTTTCGAACAGTTCTACCGTACGGACTGGTTCGCCGGCATTCGAGGCGTAGGCGGCCTGCGGCCCTTCGAGTTTCTCGAGCCGGTCTTTCTCGGCCGTTTCCATGTACAGTTTCAGTCCTAGTAGATGTTCGCGAGCCGCCACGCCTTGTGCGGTCCGGGCCGGGAGTTGCCGTATGAACAGGAACATAATGACACTGCCGAGCAGCAGGCCGACCACCGCCAGCCACAAATTGATACTGCTACCGATATGCAAGCCGACATACAGCGCCAGGAAGACTACGAAAAACAAGCCGCTTCCCTTCACCGCGAACTTGCTCGGGTCTTGCTTGAAATAGCCCTTGGCCGTCAGGTCGGCTGGGACCTGTTTGGCCAGCACGGTAGCCGTGCCGGACAGCTTGTAGGCCGAGGTGCTGATGGGGAACTCGGCGCCGACGTCCTGGTGCGTGAACAAGCCGTCTATAAGCATGCGTTCGTACGGATTCAATTCGGTAAAATCGACCTTCTGGAGGACAAGAGTATACGTAACCGATTTGCTCAGGAACTTTTTCTGCTCGGCCTCGACTATCTTCATATAGCCGCGCCGTGCCAGGTCGATGATAGTAGCGGTAATATCGCGGTTGTCGGCCTTGAAGTCCGCAATGGTTCCAGCCTCTAGCGGGGATATGCCTTCGGGCGGCGCATATTCTGGCACAATGGTTCCGGCACCCTTGGCATCGCGCCCGCGACGGTACCACCAGGTAAAGCCGATGATGAGCGCCAGCAGTGGCGCCAGGAACAGTTCCGTGAGCGGCAAAATGTAATCCCGCACCCGTTCAAACAGGCTTGGCGGCGTAAAGTACCCTTTGGCGAAACCCGTCACCATCGTCAGCGTCTGCCCGCTCGACAAGCTATATGCCTGCGCCGTCACTTCGTCGCCGGTCGCCGTCACCGTACAGGTGCCGTCATTCGCGCCGTAGCCGCCGGCGAAACATCTCGGCTGGTCGCTTGAAAGCTTGAGGCCATCCGGCAAATGGAGCGTGGCCTTGACCGCTGTGAACGGCTGGTGCCACTGGTCACCGTTGACATCCCAATACAGTTCGTCGTGGCCCTGGTAGAACGAAATGACGTTGTCTTCGTGGTACGTGATGGTGTACTGTTGCGCGCCGGTGACCGTCAGGCTCGGGCTGCCGATTTTCAGCACTTCGTTACCGTTTGAGCTGGAAGTCGTGTAGGCCGCCGGCGCGCCGGTCGAAGAAGTTATGGAGTCGACCTGCACGTGCAACGGCTGGCCTTTGTAGCGGTTGGGAATCGCCCGCAAAATGCCGTGGTTGTAGTCGGTGAAGTTTACGGAAATGTTTTCGACGACTTTCAGCGACCCCTGCGGGTCGTCCTTCATCAGGTAGTAGTCGGCCGTGAAGTCGGTAACGGTAAAATCATTCACGTCTGCCGAAGCAACTGGTACGTGGGCCATGGCAGCAAGCGCTACGGCGATGGAGAACACTATGGCAGAAACTTTACGCATACGCTTAGTGTACCATTTATGCCGCGGCGCTATCTTCACCCGGCAAAGCGATATCGGTTTCGTAGAGCTGCCTGTGGATGAGATTGGAAACCAGGGCATACGGCGTGCGGACAATCAAGCGCGTGTCGCCGCTCAAGCTAGCATTTTGCAGGTACTCTATATCCATCCGCATCGAGCGGCGGGCGACAACATCCGCTGTGCCGTTGACTACGCTTTTACGCCACAGACTGCTGTCGCTAATAAGCGCCAGCTTGGCGCCGGTTTCAGCCTTTGCGGCTTCCAGCTCGTCGAACAGACAAGCGTCAGTCGCACGCCATTGCTCTTTATCCATGTCCAGGAGGTCGCGAATGCCGCAGAACGACATGGTGCCGGCCATGACCGACAACACTTGCGGGCTCTCGTCGATGCCGCTAGGGCGGATAATCCGGCCGACAGTCGTCGCGCGGTGGTCAAACGTACCGAATGTCCGTACCGGACCCGTTTCCGCCTCAAGGCGGAGTGAACGCAATTTACGCACCCGGTGGCCGCCCCGGTCTTGCACCACGAATGGGTTGAACGACCGGGACTCTACCATGACACCTACCGCCGCCAACACCGCTGGCGCCAACAATACACCGGCCGCCATGAAGGCAGCCGCACGGTCGTGCCTACGTTTATCAAGACTCTGCAAATAATCAGGACCGCGCTTGGCCATAGAAGGTACGATATACTATTCAGTAATGTCTGTAAATCTCATAGGACGAGTGTCGCACCCTGTCTTGTCATGCCACAAATACTACTACGGTAGCTCGGTAATCCGGCCCTATACCTGTTCCGCGCCAAGTTTTTCTTTGGCGGTGTTTGCGACGAGACCGAGGAAGGTTGCGACTTCTTTGTCGGTCAGGGTGGTCACATAGCTGGACACCTTGAGGCGGAAGCTGAGCTGCTTGTGCTCGGGGTCGTCGGGACGCTGGTAAATGTCTAGCGGCTCGAGTGTGGCAAGTGTCTGCTCGGGCTTTTTGGATTCTACTTCGTTCCAGAGCATGTCGTAGAGCGCCTGGTAGCTTACATCGGCGGCGACTTTGAGTGTAATATCTTGGGTAACTTCGGGGTAGCGCGAAAGCGAGGTGTACTGTTCGGAGTGAGCGCCGGCGAGCGCACCCAGGAATAGCTCCAGACCGGCACAGAAATCGGGCAGCTTGAACGCTCGCGCGACGCTGCGCTTAAACTCGCCGACCACGCCGACAATTCGCTCGCCGTCGTGCAACACTGCCGAGCGGTCCGGTTCGTAGGGAGCAACCATCTGGCGGGTCAGTTCGTGACTGTCCAAGTCCGCTGTCGCGAGGGGAACGAGCTGGAGTGTCCGGTTTGTGCCGATGACCGTCATGGCGAACTTGCGGGCGGCATAGTACGGAGCGCCGTCGTAGAACCGGGCGGCCGCTTTCGGTTCAGCGGCGACCACCAGGCCAAGGCGCTCGAATTCTTTCGGTAGTCCATCCTCATCGGTTTCGGATTTGCCGTGGACTTTGCCGAGTTCGAACAACGCGAAGCGGTCGTAACCGGCTTTGATGTTCGAGTGTACTTTTTCGAGCAAGCTTGGCGTCAGACCGAGGCGATAGTACTGCAGGTCTGGGCTGAGGGCGTTGCTAACCTGGTAAGCCTGCGACACGTCTTGGCCGACCTTTTCGAGCAGGTCGCCGTGCACAAAGCTATAAGTCAACACTTCGTTTGCACCGGCTTTTGCAAGTGTCGAACGGATGGTTGCCTTGAGGTCGAAGAGCGTGTCGTGTGCCGCTGGCTTTATGCTGCGTTCCGGTAGTTCCAGCGGCAGCTTGTCGAAGCCGTACAGACGGCCGACTTCTTCGACCACATCTTCGCGAGTTTCGACGTCGGTGCGCCAAAAGGGAGAAGTTACGATGAGCTGAGTTTCGGATGTCGGATGTCCGAAGTCCGAAGTCGGATGTTGGGAGTCGGATGTCCGAAGTTCGACGTGGAATTCGACGTTTTGCAGCAATGTTTGGATGTCTTCGGGGGTGAGGCTGAAGCCGAGGCGGGAGTTGATGAATTCAGTGGCCACTGGCACCGGCGGATGGACCCAGCGGCGTTCGCGGCGGGTCTGGTCGACGTGGTTGTTGTCTACGATTTCGGCGGCCAGCTGAGCACCGCTGAGCTGCTGCAACGTACGGATAGATTCAGCCATGACTTCATCATTCTGCAGCGGGCTTTGCCCCTTGTTGAACCGAGTGACAGCTTCGGTGAACAGGCCGTGGGCCATGCTGGTGCGGCGAATGGAGTACATATCGAACGTAGCGACTTCTAGTACAATGGCTTTCGTGTTGTCGTCGACTTCGGTTTCGCTGCCGCCCATGGCACCCCCGACGCCTATGAGCTGCTTGTCGGTGGCTATCATGATAGCTTCTTCGCGCGGTTTGATGGTTTTGCCATTCAGCAGCGCAATCTCTTCGTTGCTGCGGGGATGACGCACGGCAATCGTCGCGCCATTTTCGCCGCTCAGCGCCTGCAGCTTGTCGTAATCGTAGGCATGCAATGGCTGGCCGGTCAGGAGCATTATGTAGTTCGTGACGTCGACGACATTGTTTATGGGGCGCACGCCGAGGCGCGAAAGCCAGGTCTGGAACTGCAGTGGGCTCGGTTTGATTTCTACGCCGCTGAGCGCCGCCGCCATGAAGCGCGGCACCAGGTTCGGCACTTCGTTTATAACTGTCAGCTGCAGTGGCTCGCCAGTTACTTTGAACTCCTCGAGATGCGCTTGTAGCACCCATTCGGGCGACCTGAACGGACGGCCCAGAATGCCGGCGATTTCGCGGGCGATGCCTAGCTGGCCGAAGCAGTCGGGGCGGTGGGTGAACATTTTGTTCTCTATATCGATAATGAAGTCGTCGAGCTGGAACGCCTCCGCAAAGCTTGTCCCCGGCCTCAAAGCCTCACTGGACGTCGCATCCACGTCATTCTGAGGTGCAGCCGAAGAATCTTCTGTACCCTGAGATTCTTCACTATGCTCAGAATGACTTGAGACATGAGAGCTGTCGCTAACTTCGACGATGCCGTCGTGGTCTTCGCCGATGGCAAGCTCTTTGGCGCTGGCCAGCATGCCGTTGCTCACCACGCCGCGCAGCTCGCGCGCACTTAGTACGAACCGGTCCTTGCCCCACGTTTCTGGAACCGTCGAACCCGGCGGCAACCACACGACCGTCAGCCCCGCGCGGACATTTGGTGCGCCACAGACAACTTGCACCAGCCCATCTTCGCCACGCTCTACGTTCTCTGCCGCACGCCCATCGTCTATTCGGCACACGTGCAAATGGTCGCTATCCGGGTGTGGCTCGCAACTGACAACCTTGGCCAGGACAATTCCCTTATACTTTTCGCCGATATATTCCACACCTTCCACGCCGCCCAGCTGCGCACCAATATGCTCCACCAGCTTCTCCACCGGCGGCAGCTCGAAATCTATAAACTGTTTAACCCAATTGACTGAAACTTTCATGAGGCAACCTCAACTTTAATCTGCGCAGCGATAAATGACTCGGCATCCGGATACATAGCATCAAATGCCAGATACAACGTCTCGGCTTTTTCCGGTGTACCTACCCCGTAGCACTTCTTGCCCATACCGTACGCCGTGCCCAATTCAACGTGCGCCGCCAGCCCCGCAGGGAAAACCAATACAAAAGCTTCGGCGTCGCGCTGGGCCTGCATGTCTGTCTCAAATATTTTACGAAACGTTTGGTTTGTCTGCCAGTCCGTTAACTGTTCTGTCGCTTTCATCATTGCCTCTGCATCGGCGCTTGGGTTGTTTTCGAACTTGATACCGTCACCATCGTATTCGTTTTCCAGGAAACAATATGCCGTCTTACCAGTTTCTCGTATTTTTTCAACGACTTCACGGATTGCAGTATGGTTTCGCCACCGTCCGGCGACAAAATAATCGTATTTCATGCGGTAGCTCCTGCTATGCGGTCGGCGATGTGCGCCATGGTGGCTTTGAATTCTTTGTCGAGGTCTATGCCGTAGTAGTTGGAAATGACCAGGATGGACCAGAGGCAATCTGCCAGCTCG
The DNA here is from genome assembly GCA_039809105.1 of Saccharimonadales bacterium (SeqCode). Lineage (GTDB taxonomy): Bacteria > Patescibacteriota > Saccharimonadia > Saccharimonadales > UBA4665 > JBDHUJ01. The sequence goes on along the minus strand of JBDHUJ010000020.1, from coordinate 24,154 downwards.
TGCGCCAGCTTTGCGTCTACATCCGGGATGTCGCGCAGGTTTTCTTTGGCCATGACCAGCTTCTGCAAATCGCCGAAGTCACCCGCAAAACCCATGGTGTAGTCGCGGATGCCCCAGGCGGATTTGCCTTGTTTGGCGTTGAGCTCCTGGTACTTCAGCCGTATGACTTCGGCCTGTTTCATCAAATCATTCAAGTCACTCATGGGAACGTTACCTCTTCGACGCGGTTAGGGTTTTCGTGGACGGTCAGACGCAGCCAGGTGGGACTAATGAGCAGCCAGCGTTCATCCGGGTCATTACGATATTTTTCGAAGCCCGGCAGCTTACCGAAACGCGTGGCAATTTCGTCCCAGGCGCTATCTGGTGTAAGCAGTGTTACTTCGCCTTCGTACTGCACTTCTGCTTTCTGGTCGCCGATGGCTATTGCTACATGACTGTTTTGTTGTACGTTCGCATACTTGCGCGTTTTGAGCGATGTGCCGACCAGCATTTCTAGCTCCGGGCTGCACGCAAAGCCGACGATAGCCGCTTCCGGCTGGCCCTCTACATCGACCGTCGCAATTACGCCAAACCAGTACTGCGACAGTACCTCTAAAACTTCTTTCTTCAGCTCATCATTCATACAAATTGCCTCATTCTGGCTGCGACAGCAAAGTCAGTAAAGTATTTTTCCAGCTTAGGGTCAAGTTTGTCCGTCAGGACCAACTCGAGAAACCGAGCTCGAGCGTTAAGCAGACTTTCAAGCATCGGCTTTTTTTCGGACGCCCATAGCTGGGCAGTGATGTCTATCAAATCGAGTCCACGGCGAAAAGCACCTTGCAAGTTTTCCAGATTTCCCTGTTGCTTTGCTTTGAGAGCTCTTCCGACTTCAGAGCCGATATTTCCCATCTGATTTTCCGTATCCAGGCTAGCCCACTTTTCGCTATCGAAATGTTTCACGCCAGCCCAGTCTTGCTTGACTTTTTGGACATCTTCAGGTATACTATTATTGTAAATGCCTTCGGGCCCCGAGGACTCTGGTTCACCAGAGTCCGTTTTTATTGATTCGCCTTCTTCCAGCCCTCTCCTAGTCTCTCTCTTGACATTTTGCCTCTGTTTTGCTATGCTTTTAGCATCACCATGACCAGATAAGCCTAAGGTTTCGACCGACCGCCGACGCTGGTCTTTTTTGTACTCCAGAGAGTGCTTAAGCAAGTCGGTTCGGACAATACAAGGCAGAAACTTGCCCAGAAGTTGTGAGTAATTTTTATTGGGTACAAAAATATGTGCCAGCTTACCTTTTTCTTCCAAATAGTCGGCCAGGCACATAAAGTCACCGTCACCACTGACCAAGATGGCTTTATCGTATCTGTCATATACCTTTGCGGCCGCGTAAAGCACTAATTCGGCATCAACGTTGCCTTTGACCGTTACTTTGCCATTCGCTGTATACTGCGTGGTTGGCTTGAGGATAAGGTGGTAGCCCATATCTTGCAACCGGTCATAGAGCAGTTCGTTGCCCGCTAACTGTCCAATAAAGAGATACGCCTTGTCGACGCCATATTTGTTCCTTAAGTATAGGCGAAACTTGGCAAAATCAAGCTTCCAGCCTGCATTTTGTATGCCAAGATTCAGGTTTTGACTGTCTATAAAAGCGTAAACTGTGGGTTTCTTAGTGCTCATGCGAATTGCCTTAGGAAATCTAGTTTGCCGGATTCGAAGTGGCGGATGTCTTCGATGTCGTATTTCATCATGACCAGGCGCTCCAGGCCGCAGCCCCACGCAAAGCCGGTGTAGATTTCGGGGTCGATGCCAGCTTGGTGCAGCACGTTCGGGTGAATCATGCCGCAGCCGAGCAATTCTATCCAACCGCTATAACTACAGACGTTACAACCCTTCTTATCACAGAACGGGCACGACAAGGCGAATTCGAACGACGGTTCGGTGAACGGGAAGTAGAACGGCTGTGTTTTTACGTCGAGCTCCTTACCGTAGTACTCCTGCAAGAACGTCTTTAAAGTCGCAATCAGCATGCCGGCGTGGACGCCCTTGCCCACGTACACACCTTCTAGCTGGTAAAAGGTGTGTTCGTGGCGAGCGTCGAGGTCTTCGTTGCGGAACACGCGGCCGGGAATAAGCGCGGCAATGGGCTCGCCTTTTTCCAGGCCAGGAGCGTACTTTTTCAACACACGGTGCTGCATGGTGCTGGTGTGGGCGGGCGCGATGAACGGGTTGCCCTGGGTATCGGTCTGGGTGGTCATAAAGGTGTCATAATCGTCGCGCGCTGGGTGGCCTTCGGGGAAATTCAGGGCGCCGAACATATGGAAGTCGTCGTCTATTTCCCGGCTTTCTACCGCCGTGAAGCCCATGCGGTAGAAGATGTCGAGCACCGTAGCCAGTTCGGTCATAAGCGGGTGTTCAGTGCCGGTTTCGCTGGGCAGAAGCGCCGGTTTTTTGTCTGCCGGAGTATTGGCGTCGAACGGAGCCGTTACATCGATGGGCGGAAGCGCTTCCGCCTGGTCCTGATGCGCGTCTATAAGCGACTGCAGCTCGCCACGCAGCTCGTTCAGCTCTTTGCCGAATGCACCACGCTGCTCGGCTGGCAGCGTCGGGATTTCGCCGTACAGCGCCCGCAATTCGACCGCCTTTAAAATATCCGCCTTGTTTTCCAGGCTTTCAAACCGGCCCTTCAGTGTCTCGGCCGCTTCAGCTATTTTCTGGTTCTGGTAACTCATAGCTTCAGTATAGCAGGGGTGAGGGTTGCTTTGCTACGTACAAAGATAGTGGAAATAAGTGCTGTAAAAATTCTTATATTTTTTATTTGGCAAATCCCATAACACCACGTACACTAAGCATAAATACCATAGAGGGGAGCGGCAAAGCAGTATGGGGGAAATTCGCGAAAGATGCGCAGTGGTCGGAACCTTCGGGCCCAATGCCACTGAGCTGACCGCGCTCGCCCTCAGGGAGCTTGACCACAGAGGCCCGGATTCCACCGGCATCGGCGGTATTACGCCCGCGGGCTGTTATGAGTCGTTCGCAGAGCCGGGCCGGGCAAGAGAGGTTCTGAAGCCCCATGTCGTCAGCCAAGTAGGCGAACTTGGTCTTGTCGCTACGGTCGGACACTGCCGGTACGCTACATCGGGCGACGGTTTCGTAGGGTACCCAATCAACACAGGTAACTCCCTGTATGCCGAAAACGGTAACGGTTCAGATTTGTCGCCCTTAGAAAGAGACCTCGACCGGCGCGGCATAAATACCCGCGGGATGAACGACAGCCAAATGAGCGCATGGGCCATAGGTGACCGGGTACAATCCGGCGCCAGCGTCGTCGAAGCCATAGCCGACACGTACCCTTTGATGGTCGGCGCACATGCTAGCGTCATAAACGGCAAGGGTTTGTCCGGCGAACCTTTGCTCGCAGCCTTCCGCGACCCCTGCGGCATACGTCCGCTGGTACTTGGCGCGACGAAGGAGGGCGGTTACATGGTAGCCTCCGAAACCACAGGGCTCGACGCGGCCGGTGCGACATACATCAAAGACGTGCCGCCGGGCGGCCTCATAACCATAAGCGAGGATGGTATCGAGGAGTACGAACTGGCCAGCCCGAGTCCGAAATACGACCCGTTTGAAATTATCTATTTCTCAAATAAAAACAGTCGTTTCATGGGACATCGCATCGGTGACATACGCGCCGCACTGGGCGCACGGTTTGCCCAAGAGCATAGCGAGATGTTCGCCGACACTACCGCAGTAGTATACGTGCCGAACTCGGGCAAGCCATACGCCGAAGGCCTTGCCGCCGCCTGGGATAGACCACACTTACTGGATACCGAAGGCCATGGTGCTATCAAGAAAATAACCGACGAGCGCACCTTCCTGCAGGCCACCCTTGCTATGCGCCAGGCGCTCCGTAACAAGTCGTACTCCTACACCGGCGAGCTACTAGCCGGACATGATTTAACGGTTATCGATGACTCTTTGGTGCGCAACAACACCGCCCCTACTATTCATGGAGGCCTGATGTCGGCAGGGGCTCGGTCGGTCAGTGTCGCCATCGGTTCTCCGCCGATAATCTATCCCAACTTTTACGGCATAAATATGCCGAGTCAACGAGAACTGACCGCTGCGACGAAAAGTATAGAAGAAATACGACGCGATATCGGCTGCAAGCGGCTCGGCTACCTGTCACTAGAGGGAATGCTAGACGTCCTTACCGAGGTAACAGGCGTCCCGGCCGACCATTTCGACCTCTCCTGCTTCACTGGCGATTATCCCATCCCTATCGGCAGGCGCGACATACGCAGGCCGGTGTTCTCTGGCTACGCTGCTTAAGAAAGCTTACGGGGTTTTACGCCGCCTTGCGCTCGTTTAGAACGTGAATACCGGGTAATTGCCGGTATTCACCGTCTAGGTCAAGTCCCCGGCCGATAACAAACTCGGGGCCGATTCGGAAGCATGACCGCACGACTGTATCGCCCAGGATACCGGGCACCCGCTTTGGGGTGTCTTTATCCAACAGAACCGCAACCTCCAGCGAAGCCGGCCTTTGTAACCGCAAAGCTCCCAGCAGACCATGTAGCGTCGACCCTGTATCGAAAATGTCTTCTGCCACCACCACATGTTCGCCCGTCACTTTCGGCACGGGACCATGGAAACGCAGGCGACCGGTCGACTCGGTACCCTCGTACGAAGATATCCGGATGTCGCTATTCGCTATAGACAGGCCAGGTTCAGCTTGCCGCATCGCCTCTTGGAGGTCGTCCGAAAACCAACGAGCTCCTTCCAGCACGGTCACGACATGAACGCCGCCTCTCTCAGCATACGTAGCTGCCACATCCCTCCCTAGGGCGCTGATTTCCTGTTCTATCTGCTGGGCTGAAAATAGTTGGCTGACACTATGCTCCATTCCTCCGACTTCAATGATTTCCGGTACCCCTTCGCTTCCGATGGCGCTCATACTTCCTCCTAGTTTCGACTTACTATAGCCACCTTTTGGCTGTAATACAACTGCGCACTTGCTATACTGGTTTCATGGGAAATTTCAGTTTCGATGTAGTGAGTGAATACGATAAGGCCGAGATGAACAATGTCTTCGACCAGACTGAGCGCGAAATGGACAGCCGGTATGATTTCAAGGGAACGCCAGCTAGCCTAGAATGGCTGGATGACAAGAAGGGCGTGAAAGTCACTGGAAACGGCGACTGGCAAATCGACGCCATTCTCGACATCTACCGCAAAAAGTTGGCAACCCGCGGCCAGAGCCAAAAAGTCCTCAACACCTCCAAAGAATCTGTCGAAAGCAACCTCAAAACCACCAAAGAAGTACCGTTCAAGCAAGGTCTCGACCAAGACAAAGCCAAGCAGCTTACCAAACTCATCCGCGACACGTACCCGAAGGTCAAAACGCAAATCCAGGGCGACGCCGTCCGCGTCATGTCCGGCAGCAAAGACGACCTCCAAGCCGTAATGCAACTTCTAAAGTCACAAGACCTCGACTTCCCCCTCAGCTTCACGAATTATCGCTAGGCTCGTCCGTCTGTTGGGCGATTGAAGCGATGAAAGCATCAGGGTCAAATGCTGCATCCATCTGCTTTGCTGCATCAAGGAGCGGCCACCATGGTTTGGGGTCAGTACCCACCGCGACAAGAAAGTCAGCGTGTGGCACAACCGTTTGATTCTTTGAGTCTACGGGCTGTGCCAGTATCTGTGTCTTTATGAGTTCATGAACGAAACGGCCGATGTGAACTTGTCGCGCCCCTGGCCTGATACGCTGCTGTATGTCTTGTAGGCTTATACCCTCGGGACGCGTGAAGCTCGCTGCGACTACGCCTCGGAACTGACGAGCCCGATAACTTATCCCGTCAGTATTTGCGTGGGCAAGCTCAAACATGTCGCGTTTAGCAAGATACGAGTGAAGCTCCTTGTGCCGTCTCCGGTACACTTCATAACCCGCAGTTGCCGCCGATACTCCACCAGCGAGAATCAATGCCGCTACAGCCTTCTTATGAAGTAATATCCAGCTTGATTTGTCTAAAGGGGGTTGTGCTTCCATAGGAAATTTATTATACCAGCCTGGCGGATTCAAGCGGTTACCGTTTATACTAGTACAAGCATGAGCGAGACAGAAACTACTCCTGAGCCCGACGTACCGGCAGATTTGGCCACCGCGGCTGTAGACCTGCTGCATCGCAACGACCAGGGCAGTTACACCCGGCCGGCCGAAGGTATGTACCCGCACCAGTGGCTGTGGGACAGCTGTTTCATAGCCATCGGCCTGCGGCACTTGGATGTCGACCGTGCGCAAGCCGAATTGACTCATCTGTTATGCGGCCAATGGAGCAACGGCATGGTGCCCCATATGATTTTTAGCGACGAGGCGAAGTACCGGCGCGACCGCAGCTACTGGCGCAGTTGGGTCAGTCCCTATTCGCCGGACGGTGTCGCCACTAGTGGCATAACTCAGCCTCCTATGTTGGCCGAAGCCGTTTGGCAAATCGGCCAGAAGCTGAACATAGCCGAACGCCGTAGCTGGTACAAAACTATGCTGCCAGCTATAACTGCGTACCACCAGTGGTTGTATACCGACCGTGACCCCCACCAGGAAGGCCTGGTCTTGCAGCTGCACCCGTGGGAAACCGGACTCGACAACACACCACCGTGGATGACCGAGCTGCACGAGCATTTGCAGCCGGCCTGGGTGCGATTGCTCGCCAAAACACACACCGACTGGGTCGCCGGGCTGTTCCGCCGCGACCTCCACTTTGCGCCACTCGGCGAACGGTTTTCGACCACCGAAGTCCTGACGCTGTTCGACGCCCAACGCCGTCTCCGTCGCAAAGCCTATGACACCGAAAAGATATTGCGCCACGGACTATTCGCCATCGAAGACCTCACCTTCAACTGCATCTTCATCCGCGCTAACACGCGTCTGCAAGAAATGGCCAAGACCGTCCGCCACGAGCTGCCGCCCGACCTGGTCGAAAACATCGCCCGCTCCCGGGAAGCGCTCGAAGAGCTCTGGGACGAATACGCCCGCAGCTACTGGTCACGCGACTTCATAACGCACCGTTTGCTCAAACAACCGTCCATAGCGGAGCTGATGCCACTGTACGCCGGCTGTATAACCAAAGAGCGCGCCGCTGTGCTGGTGCGCGCCCTAGAGAACGAAAACCGCTTTGGTACCGCCTACCCCGCGCCAAGCGTCCCAGCCGACAGCCCCATGTTCGACCCGCTACGGTACTGGCAAGGACCGTCGTGGCTCAACACCAACTGGCTGGTCATACAAGGCTTGCGCGAATACGGCTACAGCGAGCATGCCGACGCACTCACCGAAACATCGCTCGAAATGGTCGAAAAGTCCGGCTTTGCCGAATACTTCGACCCGAACACCGGCGAACCGCTCGGCGCCGACAATTTCTCCTGGACCGCCGCCCTCACGCTCGACTTGCTCCAGCCGAACCGCAGCTGAACTGATGTAGTATACTGGGAGGAAACGGAGAAACAATGAAAGTTATCGTACAGATTCCTTGCCTGAACGAGGAAACGACCCTGCCGCTGGTGATGGCGGATATGCCCGAAAAAATACCGGGTGTCGACGTGCTGGAATACCTGATTATCGACGACGGTTGTACCGATGATACGGTCGCGGTAGCCAAGAAGCTCGGAGTCCACCACGTCGTGACCCACACCCGCAACATGGGCCTGGCCCGCAGCTTCCGCGACGGCACCGACCGCGCGCTGGAGCTAGGCGCCGACATCGTGGTCAATACCGACGGCGACAACCAATACCCACAAGACCGCATCCCGGACCTCATCCAGCCCATCCTGCACGGCAAGGCCGAAATAGTCATCGCCGACCGCCAGACCGTCAAAATCGCCCACTTCAGCCCGCTTAAGAAGCTGCTGCAGCACTTCGGCAGCTGGGTCGTGAACAAGGCGGCGGGCACGAATATCCCCGACGCCGCCAGCGGTTTTCGGGCCTACAGCAAAAGCGCGTTGCTCCGCCTAAACATCATCACTCAGTTCAGCTACTGCATGGAAACGACCATCCAGGCCGGGAACAAGCGCATCCCCATCGTCAGCGTACCGGTAACAACCAACGCCAAGACCCGCGAATCGCGCCTGTTCAAAAGCACGTGGCAGCATGTTTTTAAAAGCATGAGCGCCATTATCCGCGCGTACGTGATGTACCGCCCGTACGTCGTCGTCGGCACTATCGGCACCATATTGGCCGTGGCGGGGCTGGTCCCCTTCGTCCGTTATGCGTACTTCTTTATCGCCGATAATCACCCGGGTGCCCACTTGCAGTCCCTTATCCTCGGCAGTGCGCTGTTGGTCGGCGCGTTCCTGTGTCTGGCGCTCGGCGTCATCGCCGACCTTATCCGCACCAACCGCATCTTGCACGAAGAAACCCTGGAACAGATACGCGCCATCCGATTTGGAGACGGCAAATAGTGACCGCCAAGGAAGCCGTCGGGTTCATTGGCCAAGGCTTCATCGGCAAGCACATGGCCGATGATTTCGAGAACCGCGGGTACCCCGTCGTACGCTACGCGCTGGAACCAGAATACGCTGGCAACAAAGAAAAGCTACAGGACTGCACCGTCATCTTCATCGCCGTCCCCACGCCCACGACGCCACAGGGCTTCGACCTCAGCATCGTCCGTGCCGCACTCCACGATGTGCCGGAAGGTGCCACGGCAGTCATAAAATCCACCATCGTGCCTGGTTCTACTGTCACGTTACAAAAGGAATTTCCGGGAATCACCGTCTTCCACTCGCCCGAATTCCTCCGCGAAAAGACCGCCGCCGAAGACACCGCCAACCCGGAGCGCAACATCATCGGCATCCCCGAAGACACGCCGGATATCCAGGCTCGTGGACACGAAATCCTGAAGCTCCTGCCTCATGCCCCGCACAACATGGTCACGCTGGCCGTGAATGCTGAATGCGTCAAGTACATCGGTAATACGTTCCTGTTCACGAAGTTGCTATTCATGAACCTCGCCTATGACTTCACTCAGGCCGCCGGAGCGGATTGGGACGAAGTACAGGATGCCGTTACTGCCGACAGCCGTATCGGCAGCAGCCATACCAACCCCGTACATGACACAGGCCGCGGTGCTGGCGGACACTGTTTTATCAAAGATTTCGAGGCATTCCTTAGTACGTTCCGGAGTCTCGGAGCCGACGAAAAATCATTGGCGGTTCTGGAAGCGCTCCGCAGCAAAAACAACCAGCTCCTTATGAGCACGCGGAAGGATTTAGATTTACTTCACGGCGTGTACGGCGACGATATCCCGCAGTAACCCCGGTCCGGCGCAGTCTACGCTTCCGGTTCGGCGACAGCCCGCACCCGACGCCGGGCAGCGCGGCGCAAACGGCCAAAGGCTTGCGCGGCCGGTACCGCGAAACATATGGCCGCCATGTATAATGGGTAGATTATGAGGTCGAACCGCCGGCTCCCGGCAGACAAGGTCGTCAGCACCCACGCCGCCCCGGCCAGCAGCCAGGTAATGGTCGTTTCGCTGCTTGGGCGGCGATAGGCTTTCTGTATGGTCAGAACTGCGCCGGCGAAATCCGCCAGCATGACACCGAAGAGCGCCATCTGCGCCGAACGCATGGCCAGCGCCAGTGCGATACCGACGCCTGCGATAGCCAAAGCCGCCTTGTCGCCGCCCTTCCACCCGTCGGTCCCGTGGCGCAAAGACAACAGGTACACCGTCAGGCTACCGACCGCGGTCAGTCCTATGTACACCAGCGACCAGCGCGCACCGAGCTTCAACTGCGACACAAAGGCGATTATGGCCAGCACACTCCAAATAAGCCACGTCGTCCGCTCCGGACGAGTGTGGCCGCGCAGGATGTCACGAAGGTAAAACGGCGCACCCAGCAGCACCATCAGTCCAGCGACGAGCGCGAACAATTCAGGCACGAGCAGCCTCCTCTGCGCCAACCGGCTCGGCGGCAGCCTGCAAGCGCTGCTTGCGGTGCCAGAGCACGATAACCGCCAGACCGAGCGCGCACAAACCCGTCAGAACTCCGGCTACCAGAAACGCCCGCAGCCGCGCATCGGCCACCACTTGAGCCTGCGCAGCCGGAAACGTCGCCCTGCCCTTTTCGAGCTGGATACCCTTGGCCAGCGCCGTTTCTACCATACTAGCCGCCTGCTGATACCGGGCAAACAGCCACAGCGTTATACCGGTAGCGACCACTGTCAAGCCCAAGGCTCCCGCCATGTAGTAATCGGCTTGTTTCTTGCGGCTATTCATCCTGGGCGGGCCTCTCCAGCAGCAGCGGTTCCACCGACGGACTCGCGTCAGCAATCTTTACCACATCTTTATCTATCTTCTTCAATTCTTTGTGCGCGGCGTTGTAATGGTTCACCGTCGTGCCGAGCGAGCCGCCCAGCTTCTGCATGAAGGTCTCGTACGCCGCAATATGCCGGCCCAGCTCGCCGACGCGCTGCTGGATTTCTTTGGCCTGCTCTTCTATCTGCAGGCTTCTGAGTCCCTGCAAGACCGTCTGCAAGTACGCCATAAATGTTGTAGGACTTACAATTATAACGTTCTTCTCGCGAAACGCGTACTCTATAAGGTCACGCGCGGAGGTGTTGGTGACGCCGACTTTGTTCACTAGCAGGTCGTAGTAAATCGCCTCGCTTGGGATGAACATGAAGGCGTAGTCCATAGTGCTCTCGCTCGGGCGGATGTATTTGCTTGTCTCGTCTATACGGCCTTTCAGGTCGGCTTTGAATGCTTTCGCCAGGGTTTCCTGCTCGGCTTTATTGGTCGATTCCACCAGCCGGTTGTAGTTTTCTAAGGAGAACTTGCTGTCGACCGGCAGAATCTTGCCCTTTTCGAGCACCACTACCGCGTCGACGATTTCGCCGTCTTTGAATTTGTACTGCAGCTTGAACCGGTCGGGTGGCAGCACGTTTTCGAGCACTTGGTTCAGGTAGTATTCGCCGAGCACACCGCGCTGCTTGGGGTTTTGCAGCACGTTCTGCAGGGTACGGAGTTCGCCGGCGACGTCCACCACGCGTTTGTTCGTGTCGTCGAGCTTCGTCAGCCGTTCGGTGACGTCGGCGATGAGCTTGCTGCTAGCGCTGAACTGTTTCTGAATGCTTTCACGCATCAGTTCCTGGTTCTTGTCGAGCCGGTCGGTAATCTGGCCTTGCAGGCCGTCTTTCAGCTTCGTTATGTCGTCGCTGAGCGATTTCAAATCTTCTTTGAGCAGCACTGCCGACTGCGTGTCGTTCGCCGGTTTTTGACCCCGAACAAACAGCACCAGCAGCACTAGTACCATCACACCCAACACAATCACCGCGATAAGCATATGCCTTCAATTATACCATTTGTCAGGCACGAAATTGAGCAGGGCTGACCCACACTCACTTTTTTGTAAGACAGGGGTCGCCCCGCGGAGGCAGGAGCGATAGCGACTGGCGGAGCACCCCTGGCGTCAGAAAAGTGAGTGTGGGTCAGTGAGCAGGGAGCAGACGACAAGTAACGAAGAATTAGCAGATTGTCATATTGCAAAGGGCAGATGGAACTGTGCCAACTCTGCCACATGCTAATCGATACCTGCAAATTGGTTAAATGAACCGGGTGATGAGGAACATGAAGACCACGCCGACTACAGTCAGTCCGACAGTCCGGTACGACGACACCGCGTCGTCATGCGCCTGCGGCAAGATGTTGCTGGCGGCGATATACATCAGCAGTCCGGCGAAGAATCCCAGATAGGCTACGAGTGCCGCTTCCGGAAGCGAGACGACCAGGCTCAGCAGGCCGCCCAACACCGGCATCAGCACCACTATCGCGAGCAGGTTCCGGATACTGCGCGGGCTATTGCGGTTCAGCAGCATAAAGTTGGCCGTGTCGAACCCGTCCGCGAACCGGTGACCGATGACGGCCAGCGCCACCGCGACACCCACCGCCGTGCTCGCCTGGAACGCCACGCCGATGCTCAAGCCGTCCAAAAAGCTATGTCCAGCCAGCGCCAGGGCTCGCGCCACGCCCAGTTTCGGATGGTGGTGCGGGCCGTATTCGTCCTCGGCGCCCTCGTGCACCAGGATGAATTTTTCAACACCGTGGAATACCAGAAAGCCGGCCGTAAAGAGCACCATCGGCAGCACCGGATTCAAGTGGTTCGCCTCGACACCTTCGAAGATTTCCGGCAATAGGTCGAACGCGACGAGCCCGAGCACCAGGCCGGAGGTAAGCGCCATAGCGGCATGCAGATGTTTTTTGCTCCTTATCGCTACGTAGCCGCCCGCCAGCGCTGCCAGCGCTGCAGCAATGGTCAAAAGAAGAATAATCATACAAAGATAGTAGCGTGGCACTATCTTTTTTTGCAAATGTGTCGCAAAAAATGCTACTATTGCAACAATGTCCTCTCAGACCGAAGCCTTCACTGACTACTTAGCCCAAGCCGGATGCAGTCTCACCGAGCCGCGCTTGACGGTCTTTCACGCCATGCAGGGTTCCGGGCCACTGACCATGCACGAATTGGTCGGCCGCTGCAAGGACATCGACCGGGCTACCGTGTATCGGACGGTGGGACTTTTTGAAGACCTGGGCATCGTCGAACGCCTCCAGACAGGGTGGAAATACCGGCTGGAGCTGAGCGGCCTGTTCCATGACCACCACCATCACGCCACCTGCTTGCGCTGTGGTATTTCCCTGCCATTGCCCGAAGACGCCCTGCTCGAGCAGGAGCTGCTCCGCCTGGCGCGTGGGCATGGCTTCCATATGCAGCGCCACCAACTCGAGTTGCAGGGCCTCTGCGCTGCGTGTGCCACAAGAGAGTAAGCAGCAAGCAGGGCAAAGGGCAAAGGGCAAAGGGCAAAGTTCGTCCCTAGTAATTCGTAAGCTTTACGCATCCTCAAGCACTGACACTGGAGCCTGGACACAAGCCGCACAGACAGACTTTGCCCTTTGCCCTGCTTGCTTTCGCTCCCATTTTAAAAGGCCCGTAGCCTCGGACCTTTTCATGGAAACTCCGTTTCCACATGTATAGTACCGCGTCCATGGCCTATGGTAAGTAAAAAATCTCACTGCGAAAGCGTGACGTATGTCATACGCAACCCCGACCCGACATATAGCTACCCTACCCCAAGCATCTCCATTGAGCGCCAGCGAACGAGGCGATAGCCGAGCTTCAGGGTGAGCAGTACCAGTGGTACTGCGCAAGGGGACCTTACTGATTTGGAGCCGTGCTGCAAGTCAGGTAAGTTCCAGGCCCGCAGGATGTGGGAGGGAGACTACTGAGCGCAGCGAACAAGGGCGTAAGCCCGAACTTTAGGGGATGGGAGCTTTCTTTTGAATTCATTTCAAAAGAAAGTGGGAAGGGCGAGCCCTTCCCTTATCTATAAAGTAAGGTATTTTATAGCCGATTTACAGCTGACGCGCTACGCTGTAATTGGTAACAAAGGAGTACTATGACTACAGTCAAGAAGAGTTGGGAACAGGTGGCTGAAGAAGAGTTCAACGCTATGGACGCAGAGGGCCGCGCCCAATGGTCAGAGCTGCGGATGATTATCGACCATTAGTAGCTACGGTATCGAGCGGAGGTGTTGCCAGCGGCAGCGACACATACACGGTAGTGCCGGCTTGTTCGCTGCTGTCCAGCCACAAAGCGCCCCCATGCTGCTGCACAATAGCCCGCGAAAGGTATAATCCCATGCCGGTTCCATCTACGGAAGCCCGCCGGGCATTGTCCGCACGGTAGAACCCGCTGAAAACTCTTTCCTGGTCGGTTTTCGGTATGCCGATGCCGTGGTCGCTGACCGATATGATGTGTTTGTCGCGCGCCGCCTGGTATCCGAGCGTGACCGCGGTGTTTGCTTTGCCATACTTTATGGCATTGCTCACCAGGTTGTTGAACACCCGCTTCATCCGCCGTTCATCCAGCCGCAGCGTAAGCGAGGGCGGCCAATCGTTGCCGCGAACCAGCGTTATATGGCGTTCATCTGCTACCGGCTGCTGCACCGAAAAGACATCGTCCAGCAGCTTGCTCATATCGACATCCGTGAGGTCAAGCTTGTGGTGCGTACTGGACTGCAAGTTGGCCAGCTGCAGCACATCTTCGATGCTTTCTTGCAGTTTCACAGTACTGTTGTGCATGATTTCGAGTGATTTTTTGGCCTTTTCGTCGAGCGGGTACCCCATCATCAGTTCTTGGCTCCAGCGCAGACCCGCCAGCGGTGACCGCAGTTCGTGCGAGGCTATGGAAACCAGCTCGGAACGCATGCGGAGCGCTTCCTGTCGTTTCCGGCGCAGCGCTTCGGTGGTGTACACGACCACACCCGCCAGTACCGCTATAACCACCGGCGTGCCGCCGACCAGTAGTTGCACCGCCCAGTACGACGAAGCCGGCACATCGACACCCAGCATCGCCACCGGCGCCGAACCCGTATCGCGAACGGGCGCCAATGCCGACAGCCACGTTCCCCAGTGGTCCTTCACTGGCCCTTCGACAAACGGCTTGCCATCCACGAAGCTGGCACGGAGCTTGGCGCTCGCCTCCGGGTACGCCTGCCCGTTCGGCGAATACCCCGAGCTCCCTTCTTTTTCGGAATCCACCAGGAAGTAGACGGCTCCCGTCTTATCACGCGCCATAAGATATACGAACCGGACATTACCGATACCCTGCTTTGCCGCAGTCAGCTTCTGCTTCAGATATGCGTAGTTCTTGTCGAAATCACGTGCCTTCGGCGTTGCCAAACTCTGCACCATACCGGCGTCCAGTACGCTGGCGACTGCGCTGGCCTGCGACTGCAAGTTGTTGCGATACAGGCGGTTCACGGCAGCCAAACTGGCCAAACCGGCGAGCACACCCGCCACCAGTATCAGCAGCAACCTGACCCACAGCGCAACTCCTGAACGTTCGGCGTGGGCTATAAAAGAGGGGTCAGTTCGTTTGCTCATGGTGTGGTTCGGCCGGAGGCACAGCGGCAGCTTGTGCGGGTGGTTTCACGTATTTGCCGACGAGCGCCACGAATTGGTCAATCGATAAATCCGTTTTCATAACATAGTCCGTCACCCCGAGACGCATGGCCTCGTTCACCACACCGACATCGTACAAATTGCTCGCAAAGATGACTTTGGCGCCATGCCCCCACATATCGGCCCGGAGTTTGTCTAGTATTTGTAGTCCGTCAGTGCCGGGAATAGTGTAATCCAGGATTATCAAGTCAGGCTGTGTCGCGAACGCCTGCTCCAGCCCAGTTTTTCCCGTGGTGGCAGTCGCAACTTCATACCCTGCCAAGCTCAGGGCGCGCGACATAGCGGCGCCGATAGTCTCATCATCGTCGATTATCAACACGGTGGGCTTGCCAGCTTCTGTCACGTTTTCGCCTTTATGTTTATATGCGGTTACGTTTATAGTACTACTCTTCCTGGCGCGGTGCAAAGCCGGAATAGATTAGGGAGGAACCTACACCTCCCAGCCTGTCTTGAACTGAATTTGAGACAGGTCTCCCTGGAGAATGGAACGGTTCCGGCCGGATAAGCCGAAATCATATCGTGGCAGAGTTACTTCTTAGCCTGGTTTTTGGCAGACTTTTTGCGCACTGCCGGCCGGGTAGCCGGTTCGGCGACCGGTTCGGGCTGGCTCGTCGCCACGGCCATGTCATCGGTGTCGGCAGCCACCCGATAGTACGGACGCTCGCCGTGCACCAGGCGCAAAATAAGCGTACCCAGGCCGAACCAGAACCCAACCAGCGCGACCAATGGCCCGACGAACGGAATCAGAGAAATAACCAGCAAAAGCGCAGTACCCGTCAGCATGATGACGATAGCGTTTGTGCTTCGCCGTAGCACCAGCCTGCCCAGCAAGTAACCCGCGAAGGGCCACGCCAGCAGTGTTACCAGCACCCACACCAGCCCAGCGAACAGCGCCAGTGGTATGCCGATAACCGTAAAGACCAGTACCAGCAACACCGCCGGCACTACGATACTGGCAACCAACCCGACCAGGAACGTCTTCCCCATGTGGCGCCGGGCGTAGCCGGTTGCCTGGTGGAACACCTGCGGCCACACCAACACCAGTACTAATGCTACGAGCAGCAACGCAAAGAACAGGTAAATTATAAATAGCCACAAGCCGGCGATAAACGACACCGCCCACACGGGGCTCGAAACCGGCGGCTGTGTCTGCACGACCGTACCCGCAACCTGTGCTGAAGCAGCTTGCTGCACCTTATTGGCACTGGTATAGGCCACGTTGCCACCCACCTGCGCACCGTCCGCCAGCGTCAGTTGGTCTAGCCGGGCCTGCACATTCCGCCCCACGGTACCCGAAACCGTCAGGCCTTCACCCGCAAACGCCACGTCGCGCCCAACCTCGCCGCTCAGCGTCGTCGTGCTGGCCATAATCCCAACGTCTCTGCCGATACTTCCTTTCGACGGCACGGTCACCGTCTGGCCCGCCAACGACGCGCTGCCGGTTACTCGTCCGCTGACGGTCACCGTCTGGCCCGCCAGGCGCACGCTGCCGCGTACCGTCCCGGAAACTGTCACGTTCTGGCCGGCACATATGACATCGCCGTCCACCGTACCGCTAACCACCACGTTCTGGCCGGCACAGTATATGTCGCCGTTTACCACTCCCGCGATATCGATAGTGTTACCACTGGCATACAGGCTGCTGTTTACCACCTGGCCGGAAGACACTGTTATTTCGCTGCCGCTCCGGAAACTTTGGGCGTGGGCCACAGCCACCCAGCCGAACAGAGGCAGTGCCACCAGTAAACTTATGAGAAGTGCTTTCAGTCGAGTCATACCGTCGCTCCGTTTATATGCCTGATAATAAAGCCGCGCTGGAGATTCGCTGTAAGCAGGCTTACAGTTTCTGCATCAGAGTTTGATAGTGAGGTATGGGCGCCGCACATGCAGCAGGGCACGAGCCGGATGTTGGTCGGCTTTTATAAGATGCGTGTGCTGGTGCGCGATTGAGCGGGTCGGGTTGGTAACGGCCCGAGCATAGACATTGTAGTCACCCTGTTCGTATTCACCGATGAGGTTTATTATATCCAGTTTGGCCGCATCCGGCAGTTCCGCAAGCGAATACACATGCAGTTTCGGCACCACCAGCAGATGGTCGGTCACCTGCTGCAATTCCCAGAGGTCGTAGAACGTCCGGTTCGGCACCACATACGCGTATTCAGTTTCACGGACAATATCGCTCAGTTGTGACGGGTCGCAAAAGGGACAGCTTACCGGTTCCGGAAAATTTTCGTAGATTTTGCTGTTTTTGCGATAGTGGTACATGATTAGGTTTATTATATCATCTTTATACTTACTTTACAATGTGACGATTGGCAGGGAGCCGTCGGTTTTTATGGTGTCACCGCCGCCGGCTTTGTCGTGGTAGCCGGTCGAGAAATGCTTGATGATTTCGACGTGCCGCACGGCGCCCGACTTCTGTAGCGTGGCGACGATGTGGTCGCGCTCTTCGTCGGTGTTTTCGGCGATTTTGTGTGTCACCTGCAGGTTGTAGGCCGAAAAGCCGACGCTGCGGTCGTAGGTGCCGGCCGCCAGCCACTGCACTTTGTGGCCGCCCGGCAGGCGCCACCCCGGCGGGCATTTCCAGAACCGCACGTGATGACGGCGCGCCGGATGGCCGTCCACCTCCTGCTGGTACGCGAAATCGTGTTTCCGCCCGAACAGGAACTTGGCACTGACGGGGGCGTTCGGATAGCTTTGGCGCAGTATGGTGTTTTTGATGATTTTCAGGCTCGAGCCCCAGCCCGTCCGGTCAGCCTCGTGCCAGCCGGCCTCGCGCATGGCGTGCTGCAAATCCTTCTTGTTACCGCAGAACGCTACGTTGACCGGGTCAGACAACATCCCATCGCTCGTGCGTACCCGACCGATGAAATATTCCGGCACATACCACCGGGTCAGCAGCCGGTTGACGCGCGGGATGATTATGTATGCCGTAATCGCCCATATGGCTATAAACCCGAAAATCTCGTTCTGTCCACGGAGAATGCTCACCACGAACAGCTTATACACCGCCCAGCCACTGGCGAGCAGCACCGCCCAAAAGACGGCTCGTTTGAGCCAGAGAAAAATCGTCGCTACCGACCAGCGATACATACGCTCTAAAGGAATTCGAGACATATTTCCTTCTTATTATATCAGCCCGGAATGGTATCTGGACTTACCGGGTGCCGTCCGCCGCGGCGGACGTTTATTAATCGTGACTCCGCAGGAGTCACTCAACGTTCCGGCCATTGCAAAAACCGATTAGCCGGAGGCTGGCAGCTTCAGATTAGCCAGACGTTTCGCCTTTAGGCCGACCGGAGGGAGTTCGGCTGATTAGTCTGTAGCTGGCAGGTGGAGGCTAGTCGCGTTTTTGTTCCTGGCCGGGAGTTTTTGCTCCTTTTGTCGGGACAAAAGAAGTTGGGGCGGCTCCGCCGCCACGAAAGTAATCTGCGACCAACGCTAGCAAGATACGCACGGACCGTGGTGCTTTAAATGAATCTTATTGACTTTTTTGCAATTTTGGTATATAATGTATAACAACTATGGTACGTGAGGTGCTATAGGGGTTAGGAATATCACGTATGGCATTTATCTCTGCTACTTCCTTGTTCGGCCGCACACTATCGCGCCGCACCGGCACACTGGTATCTGTCGGCCTGCTGCTGCTCTGTGTCTTCGTGTACGGCGGCCTCAGCCAGGTGCTCGTTTCGGGCAGCGCGGGTTCGCTGCAGCAGGCTGGCGCCCTGCAGCCCGTCACGAAGCTCTCGGATATTACCAATACGACCACGCAGGCAAGCTCCACCCCGCCGTCTGCCGCCGCTCCGACTTCCGTAAAGGTACAGCAACCGGCCGCCTGTACCCCTTCCGCCTACGCGCTCCCCTCCAATCTAAGCCTCAGCGCCACCCCAGCCGGCCTAAAAGAAGTTATCGAACCGACCCAGACCTACGCCATCCACGGCACCGACGGCGCAACCATCCGCGAGCAGATTCAGGCCTGCGCTCCTCGCCAGCACGCCGGCGACAGCGCCGCCGAGTACACCGCCCAGACCGGTTACAGTATGACCTGGCAGTACAGCTACGCGCAGCAAGCAGATGGCAGCTGCGTCGTCACCAATCCGCGCATCGGCCTGCATGTCGCCATGGTATTGCCAGCCTGGAGCGACAGCACCGCCAGCGCCAGTTTTACCAGCCAATGGCAGACATTTCTCACCAACCTGACCACGCATGAAAACGGCCATGTCGACCTGGACCGACAGTATGCCCGCGAGATGCTCAGCGACCTGCAGAATTTTCCGGCCAGCCCGTGTGACACCATCCAGCAATCTGTCAACGGTATTATGCAAAACAGCATCGCACGCCTGAATGTGGCGAACGACCAGTACGACGCCACGACGAACCATGGGGCTACCCAGGGCGCGGTGCTCCCCAAATGAGAGAACCGGGACAGGTTCTCTCACCTCACCCCACGAAACAGGTTTCGCGGGGACCCCGTCATCGCGCGGGGTCGCTACGGCGACTCCGGCTGCTCTTTCCTGCGGGAAACTGAAAAAATATCCTCGGAATGAATCCGAGGATATTTTCATTGCATAATGGCCACCAGGCCAAGAAACCCAGAAGCCACTACCGACCAAAAGCGCTACGACGAGCGAACAGCTCGTCTGCTTCAGACTCCCGGTCTGCAGTCCGGAAGGGTAGCCCGGCTAGCCGCTGCGTCAGCTAAGCGGCTACCGAGCGTAGGGAAACCCTTCAGGGTTTCCCTGTCAGACTATGAACGTCCTACGTTGGAATAGTCACTCAATGTGGAACCGTCTGCTGACTTCACACTTATCCCTGTGCACGGACGTCCAGCCCCGAGACAGGCCAAAACCGTCCGGGCGTACCTCAACCCGTCAGGCCAGCTTCTGCTGGCATGACAAACACTTAGGACAGGAACAGCACCCACCAATCACCCCCATCTGCTATACTTATAAGCGTAAGCAATTTAAAACAAACATGGAACAGAGCATTTTTCTACAGCTGAGTATGGTGCTAGCCGTAGCCGCCGGCGTATCGATAGTGATGCGCCTGCTGCGCCAGCCGCTTATCGTCGGCTACATACTCACCGGCATGCTGGTCGGGCCCGCGGTGCTCAACCTGATACAGAACCGCGAGGCGTTCCATTCGTTCAGCGAAATCGGCATTGCCCTACTCTTATTCATCGTTGGGCTGGGCCTGAACGTAGGTGTCATCCGTGCCACCGGAAAGCCGGTGATAGCGGTGTTCCTGGCGAATGTCGCGGTGATGATGCTAGTCGGCTTCGGCGCCGCCGAGCTGTTCGGTCTGACACTTACCGAGGGGCTTATCGCTGGGCTCGGCCTGCTCTTCAGCAGTACCATCGTCATCATCAAGTCGCTGAACGACAAGCGCGAGCAGAACCGGCTGTACGGACAAATCGCCATCGGCGTCATCTTGGTCGAAGATATCGTCGCGACACTGGCGCTGCTATTCGTGGCGGCCGCTAGCAAAGGCGGCGCTAGCAGTCATGAACTAGTGCAGCTGCTTGGTTGGGGAATGATACTGACAGCCGGGCTGGTGTTTGCCGGCGGCTTCGCGCTGCCACGAGTCGCCAAATTTTTCGCGCACAGCCAGGAGCTACTCTTTACCTTCGCGCTCGCCTGGGGTTTCGGTGTGGCAGCGCTGTTCGATATCGCCGGATTTTCGCTGGAAGTCGGCGCGCTCTTCGCCGGCGTCAGCTTAGCCAGCCTGCCCTACGCCCAGGAAATCAGTACCCGCCTGAAGCCGCTACGCGACTTCTTCCTGGTGCTGTTCTTCATCTCCCTCGGCGAGCAACTTGAACTACACAATATACAGTCGGCCATCGTACCCGCACTGATATTTTCGGCGGCCGCTATCGCCATAAAACCGCTGGCTGTCATGACTTCCATGGGCTTGCTCGGCTACACCAAACAGACCGGCTTCAAAGCCGGCATACATCTGTCGCAAATCAGCGAATTTTCGGTCATCCTGGCCGTGCTGGCGTACAACAAAGGCATAGTGAGCGACCAGCTGATAAGCATCATGACACTGACGGCGCTTATAACCATCGGCGTTTCGACGTACCTGATGAAATACGACGATTCGCTGTACAAACGCTTCGCCGACCGCCTGAGCATATTCGAGCGTCGCAAACCGAAGATAGAAAAGAAAGCCCATGCCGGCTACGAGCTACTGCTCTTCGGCTACCACAAAGGCGGCCACGAGTTCGTCCGCGCCTTCCGCGAGATGGACAAACCCTACCTGGTCATCGACTACGACCCCGAAGTCGTCGAAACCATGGAAGCCCAGCACATCCACCACTTGTATGGCGATGCGACCGATTACGAACTGCTCGAAGAAATCGGTGTCAAAAAGGCCAAAATGGTAGTCAGCACCATCCCCGACTACGAAACCAACAACGTTCTGCTCGGCTACCTGCTGAAAGAGAACAAACGTGTCATCTTCATCTGCCACGCGGACGACTATGACGATGCCGCGAAGCTATACAAACATGGCGCGGCGTATGTGATACTGCCGCACTTCATCGGCAACGAGCAGATAAGCCACTTCATCCGCCGTAACGGCCACGACAAAGCCGCGTTCGACGCCTACCGCGAAAAACACCTCATCCAACTCGGCAAAGTCGCTACCTTCGATTAAACGTTCTTCTGTTCACGCCCAACTCACACAATCTTACACTCTCGGGACAAGATTTCATTCATCATAAAAAGAAAAAGCGTGGGCTGTCCAATCCAGGACTGCCGACGCTTTTCCTAAGTAAACTATACCAAACTAGCGCCGAATGTCAATGACCACATCTGTTTTGGATATGAAAATCAGGCGCTGGATGGAGCGAGAGAGCGTCATCTGTTTATTCAATTCCTTGACGATATACTCGTCCGTCAGCTTCGTTCGACGACCGTCCAGAATGATGTTCTTCGACTGTCGCATGGCACGCTTTATCTGATCTTGGATAGTTTTCTTGCCACTGCAAGTCGGGCTCTTCATCTCCCACAGCACACCGTCCATCTTTATATCCGGCATTTTGGAACCACGCATACGGCGAGGCGGGATGAACTCCACATCTTTTCCGGCACGAGCAAAAACGTCAGCTGTTTCCAGCTCATGCGCTTCCGGTGGCGGCTTCATACCGCCAGGGATTATAATACGCCCCACCTTGGGCTTTTCCGTCATCGGGGGCAGTATAGCACAGCCATCGACTCACATGCGTAATTCTGTTATCGTTTAAGTACAGGAAACGCAAGCAGTTCTGAAATGGACAGCTTGCGTTTTCTTTTTTATATGTCCCGTGCGTAGTACCGGGCGAGCCAGGCGGCTTTGAGGTCATGGAAGGTGCCGGCGGTGATGCTCGTGCGGATGTCGTCGACGAGGCGGACGATGAAGCGTTCGTTGTGGATGGTGGCAAGAGTGTTCGCCAGTAGCTCTTTGGCGTGGAATAGGTGGTGTACATAGGCGCGGGTGTAGTTCTGGCAGGTGTAGCAGTCGCACCCTTCGAAAATAGGTGAGAAATCGGTGCGGTATTTGGCGCCCTTGATGTTAATGCGGCCTTCGGGCGTGTAGAGTGCGCCGTTGCGGCCGACGCGGGCGGGTGATACGCAATCGAAGGTGTCGGCACCGTTTTCTATGCAGTCGAAAATGTCGTCCGGTTCGGATATGCCGAGCATGTGGCGTGGCTTATCCTCGGGCAATTCTTCGCCCATCCAGCCGACGATTTCGCCCAGGTTTTCTTTGGTAAAAGCACCGCCCAGCCCGAAGCCGTCAAAGTCTTGCTCTGCCAGGAACCGGCAACATTCGCGGCGGAGGTCTTCGTAGTTAGCACCCTGCACCACGCCGAACAGCGCCTGATATGGTTTGCCTGCGCGGGCTTCAGTAAGACGTTTATGCTCGGCCAGGCTGCGCAGCGCCCATGGGTGAGTACGCTCGCGAAGTGACTCCTCCTGGTACGCACGGTCGTCGTAGAGCGTGGTGAGTTCGTCGAACGCGAACATGATGTCCGCACCCAGGCCATGCTGAATCTGCATAGAAAGTTCAGCATTGAATTTATGTATGGTGCCGTCGAGGTGCGATTTAAACCGCACGCCTTCGTTATCTATCCAAGCCAGTTTTTCTTTTTTGGTCAGCGGCTTTTCGACCGCGTCGCCCTTCATGTCGATGACTTTTTTAAAGCCCGCGCCCAGACTCATCACCTGAAACCCGCCACTGTCGGTAAACGTCGGTTTGTTCCAGTTCATGAACTTATTGAGCCCACCCGCCGCGTCAACCACCTGGTGGCCTGGTCGCAGATACAGGTGATAGGCATTCGCAAGCATAGCCTGTGCACCAGTATCGCTCAGCTGCTCCGGTGTAAGCGCTTTGAGAGTAGCTTGCGTACCAACAGGAATGAACGCCGGTGTCTGTATATCACCATGCGGCGTGTGGATAGTACCCGTCCGCGCCAAAGCCCCATCTAACCGGTCATGTACCGTAAACTTAAAGTCTCGCTGCATATCCCCTACATTCTACCCCACTTCCACCCCTGTTACCACTCTCTATTGCAAGGACGGACCTTGCAGCAAGGTCCGTCCTTGCAACACGCGTGAAAAGTTCGCCCGAACCGTGAAAGGTTTTCTTACATAGGGCTCACGTACTGATTGTTGGAGATATAGAATCGCCATGGCACATCTTTTGCGTGAGCGATGCCGATGCGGGTAGTCTGAGTAATAGATTCGCCAGGGAGCGCGGGCCGTACAACGAGTTTGAGCGGTGGCTCGTGGAGGTCGTGGCCGTTATACGTTTTGTTTATGGCTAGGGCTTGGCAGAGTTTAGCTGGACCGTTCGTGAGTTCTATACCGGTTTTTCCACGGCGATTCTGCGACAAGACCTCGACACCTTCGAGGGGCTCGACCGCACGAATCAGCACCGCGGAGCCGTGCCCCTCCCCGCCTGTCACGACATTCATACAGTAGTGCATGCCATAGGTGAAATAGACGTATAAGTGACCGGCTGGGCCGAACATGACGTCAGTGCGAGGCGTGCGCCCTTTATAACTAACCCCAATTCGACATAACCCCAAGCCGTTAGGCTGGCAGTAGCAACGGCTCCGCAAGGAGCCGTTGCTCAGTACGCGTAAAATGTAAGCTCGGTTTCTTTGGTTGCAGCTGGTA